>CAYOXR010000571.1:0-22523 GCA_964407955.1 uncultured bacterium
TGCGCGGCCGAGTTCGAGGCCTACACGCCCTACCACTACTCCACCTACGAGTGGCAGGACGAGGTCGCGCCATCCCGGCGCGACAAGGTGCTCATCCTCGGCTCCGGCCCCAACCGCATCGGCCAGGGCGTCGAGTTCGACTACGCCACCGTGCACGCGGTGTGGGCGCTACGCGAGGCGGGGTTCGAGACGATCATGGTCAACTCCAACCCCGAGACCGTCTCCACCGACTACGACACCGCCGACCGCCTCTACTTCGAGCCACTCACCTTCGAGGACGTGCTGAACATCGTCGAGCACGAGTCCCCCAAGGGCGTCATCGTGCAGCTGGGCGGTCAGACGCCACTCAAGCTGGCGCGGCGGCTGGCAGCCGCCGGCGTGCCGATCTGGGGGACCTCGGCCGAGGCCATCGACGCCGCCGAGGACCGCGACAGCTTCCACGCGCTGTGCAGCCGCCTGGGCGTCCCACAACCGGCCGGCGGCGTGGCCGGCGAGCCCGGCGAGGCCAAAGCGCTCGCCGAGGACATCGGCTACCCCGTCATGGTCCGACCGAGCTACGTGCTAGGCGGCCGCGCCATGAAGGTGGTGGCCAACGAAGCCGAGCTCGACGCCTACCTGGCCGAGGTCTACGCCGAGCTGCCCGACAACCCCAGCATCCTCGTCGACGACTTCATCGAGGGAGCCGTCGAGGTCGACGTCGACGCCCTCTCCGACGGCGAGACCACGGTGGTGGCGGGCATCATGGAGCACATCGAGAGCGCAGGCATCCACTCCGGCGACAGCGCCTGCATCACCCCGCCGGTGACGCTCTCGGGCGCCGTCCTGGGGACCATCAGGGACTACAGCGTGCGCCTAACCGAGGCCATCGGCGTGCGCGGGCTGATCAACCTCCAGTACGTCATCAAGAACGGCGAGGTCTTCGTCATCGAAGCCAACCCGCGTGCCAGCCGGACCGTTCCCTACCTCTCCAAGGCCATCGGCCACCCGCTGGCCAAGTACGCCGCGCTCATCGCCGCGGGCCACACCCTCGAGCAGCTCGGTTTCACCGAGACGCCCACGCCGCGGCTTTACAGCGTCAAGGAAGTGGTGCTGCCTTTCCTCAAGTTCCGCGACATCCTGCCGGTGCTGGGTCCGGAGATGCGCTCCACCGGTGAGAGCATGGGCATCAGCCAGGCGCCGGCGCTGGCCTACTTCAAAGCCGAGCTCGGCGCCGGCGTCCAGCTGCCCTCGGAGGGCCGGGTCCGCCTCATAGGTGACGGCCTGGACGCGTTGGAGACGCGGCTGTGTGCGCTCGGCTTCGAGGTCGCGAGGGGCGCGCAGCTCGGCGATCCCGCTGACGAGCCCGACTACGCGTGGCTCGTGGACGTATCGCACACCCGGGAGCTACGCCGGGCGCTGGAGAACGGCGTTCCCTACGCCACCACCCGAGAGGGCGCCCACTGGATGGCCGAGGCCGTCGCCGCCGCGAAAGATGCGGCGTTCGAGGTCAGCGCGCTGCAGGACGCCTGAGCCGGCCCAACCAAGAGGCAACGCTGTCAGTACGGGGCGCCGTCGGCGGCTAGCTGCGGGAGTCGTCACCGGCGGCATCGTCGGAGGCGCCCGAAGCACGTCCGCCGTCATCCGAGCCGGGTCCTTCGTCCGGCTCCTCCTCGACCTCGAGCAGGTCTTCCGCCTGCAAGAGCTCGGGCTCCCCTAGCCCGGTGATGCGCTCGAAGCTGCGGTTGGGCAGTCGCTCGCGCAGCGATGACGCGTAGTCGGCGAGGTGCGCAAGCCCGTCGGCCACCGGCTGCCGCAGACAGAACTCCCCTTGAGCGACGCGCGCCACCAGGTGGAAGGGCGCGTCCACCAGCCGCTCCAGCACCCGCAGCACGACGTCGCGACTGAGCGTGCCGCCGCCGGCTACGTCCTCCAGCAGGAACACCGTCGGCGCGCGCAGGCCCGCCAGGTTGGTGAGTACCTCGGAGAAGGCACCCCGCTCGGCGACCAGCCCGGCGACGTCGTTCTCGAAGCGTTCGAGGCCGTGCCCGGATAGACCCTCGCGCTCGAAATGAAGCTGCAGATCGAAGGGGCTCACCGGCACGCTGCGGCTGAGCGTGCGCGCACGGTGCAGACCCTCCCACGACCACAGCGTGGCCCGCGCCAGCTCCGCCGGCGACTGCAGGCGGCTGAGGTCGCGCCGGTCGCCGAAGACGGCCAGGTAGCGCGCGCCCACCTCCCGCCGTTTGGCCAACAGAGCGGCCCAGTCCAGGCGCTGCCCGAAGGCGAGGGCATGCACCAGGACCGTGTAACCCCGCCGGCCGAGCTCCGCATGCGCCATCAGGTCACCGTGACCGAGGGCTTCCACTCTGAAGCCGAACCCCTGCAGGAGCTCGCGGGCGCGCCCGACATGCTGAAGGTCGGGCGCGGCGTCCTCCTCGTCGGCCTCGCGGCTGAGCGCCGCGTCGCCCGGGAACACCGCCCGCGGTGCCCGACGCTCACGCACCGACGGCGGCGCGGAGCGCTCGTCGCTGTCCACGGGCGTCTCGGCCGGAGCCGAAGGCGCCGGACGGCTGCGCTCGGCATCACCGACGGGCCCCGGCCAGGCTGGCGCGGACGCGCCGCCCCGATCGGAATGCTGCCACGTCGAGCGCCACAGCGCCTCCTGCTGGCTCTCCCCCGCCTGCAGGGGACGCACCTCGGCGACTGCGTCGGGCTCCGCCTGCTGGGAGACGGGCACCGCCTCGGGCGCGGCCGCACCCGCCGCCGCGTCGCCCTGCACCGCTGCGTCGGCCGCCATCGCCGCGTCTACCGGTGTCGCCGCGTCTACCGGTGTCGGCGCGTCTACCGGTGTCGGCGCGTCAGCCACCATCGCCGCGTCGAGCTCGGCCCCCTTGGGATCGTGCCGGCGCGACTCGCGTGGTGCGGGTTCGGGGCGCTTCGGGCCCTCGTCGTCGACCCTTCGCTCGATGGCGGCACGGGCGTGCCAGCGCCCCTCGAAATACACGAAGCGCTCGTCTGCCTCGAGCAACGAGCGCACGTCGAAGTCTGCGGGCAGCTCCGGATAGAGCGCCCGGATCTCGCTTTCGTTGGCGGCGAGCTCGGCCTGCGCCAGCTCGTCGAGCAGCGCCTGCATGGCGCCCGGCCGGGCGTAATCGGGCTTGCGGGCACGGGGCAGAGCCGTGAACCCGAACCGTCCGTCCTCCAGGGGACGGATCAGCAACTCGTCGTTGACGTCGAGCCGGTGGGCCTCCATGAACGCGCCGAGCCCCGCGACGGTGCGCGGTCCCTCAAACCGGAGCTCGAACTCGTCGCCGCTCTCGGTGTCGACAGCGACGATCTCCCCCTCCTCCGGGAAGAGGCCGAGCATGGTCCTGGGCAGTGTCAACGCCCCGGTGCGCAGGCAGATTCGCGTCAACGGATAACGGAATTCCTGAGCCATCGCGTCCCTCACTCGTCTGGTCGCGCAACCGACAGAGGCTGGCCTGCCCCGCGAGCGTTCGTCGCTCGCCCGTGGGACGCTGGCCGGGCAGGCGTTGTCACCATTTCGACAAGTCTAACAGACGGCTCCTCAGTCGTCGCCGCGCGCACCGCGCGACTTGGAGATGTTCCGCCTGAACGTCTCCAGACTGGGAAACCCCGTCGGGCGCATGACTCCGCCGGGCTTGCCCCGGTGGCCGCAGCCGGGACACGTCACCTCGTCGTCCATGCCCGCATCCGCTTCGAACACCTGATCGCACTCCGCGCAGCGCACGTGCGGCGTCATCGCCATGCCCTGCCTCCCATCACGATGCCCGAGCCGGCGCGGCGCCGGGCCGCCCCCGCACGCCCCTGAGGCCCACCTGGGCCGTCAAGGCTTCCCCGAGCGCCCGAACACCAGGCGGCGCCGCTTGGATCGGCGCGCGGCGCCCGCGTCCGCGGACCCCGACCCCTTGCGGGTGCCGTCCGGGCTCTTGCCGCCGCCGGTCGACGCCCGTTCGGCCTGGCCCCGGCCCGCCGGCCGCCCCGTCGAGCCGCCGCTCGTCGCGGTGCCCGTGCCCTTGCCGGAGCGGCGCCGGCGGCTGCGTTTGGACGCTGGTTGGGGTGGCGCCGCCTCGGTCCCGGCCTTCCGGCGGCTCCCACTGCCGGCCGCCTCGCCGCCGGCCTTGCCGGCGCTGCCGTCGGCACGCTGCACCGCGCCCCCGGTCGCGGCCTGGCCGGCGGGCTTGCCGGCGCCCTTGCCCGCCGGCTTGGCCGCACCCTTCGCGGATGGCTTGGCTGCACCCTTGCCAGAGGGCTCGCTTGCGCCCTTGGTCGACGCTTTGGCAGCGCCCTGGCCGGACGGCTTGGCTTCGCCCTTCGCGCCGCCCTTCGGTGCGCCGCGCTTGCGGCGGCCGCCACCTCCGGCAACGGACGCGCCGCCGGCCGCACCGTTGCCGGAGGCCGGCCGCTTCGCTCCGGCCTCCCCGGCATGCACGGCGGGCGTCTTGAGCTTCCGGGGTGGCTTCTGCCGCTGTGGCTTCTCCTCCGGCTCCACCTCGGGCATCTCCATGCCCGCGGGGATGAGATCGATCTGCCGCTGCGTGGGGTTCGCCTGCAGCACCTTGACTTCGACGCGGTCGCCGAGCCGGAAGCGCTTGCGGGTGTGCTTGCCCATCAGCATCAACGAGTCCTCGAGGTAGATGTAGTAGTCGTCGTCCAGATGCGAGACGTGCACCAGGCCCTCGACGGCGTTGGGCAGCGCCACGAACACCCCGAAGTTGGTGACGCCCGAGACCACCCCGTTGAAGCTCTCGCCGACGTGATCCTTGGCCCAGCGCGCGTGGTAGTAGCGGGTCAGGTCCCGCTCGGCGGACTCGGCGCGGCGCTCGCGCTCGCTCGACTGCTCCGCCAGCTTCGGGAAGTCGGTCTTGAGACGCTCCTTGAGCGTGGGCGACAGGCGGTGCTGGAGAAGGGCGCGCATCACGCGGTGCACGACGAGGTCTGGATAGCGCCGGATGGGGCTGGTGAAGTGCAGGTAGTTCTCGAACGCCAGGCCGAAGTGCCCCAGGTTCTCGGAGCTGTAACGCGCCTGTTTCAGGCTGCGGAGCAGCAACGTGTTGACGATCTGCGCCTCCGGCTTGCCGGCCGCCTGGCGCAGGATGCGCTGCAGGTCCTGCGGCTTGGCGTGTTGCAGGTCCAGGGTGTAGCCGAGGCGTGCCAACGCCTTCTGCAGCGCCTGCACCTTCTCCTCGCTGGGATCCTCGTGCACGCGGTAGAGCGCGGGCACGTCCTTGCGGTCCAGCTCCTCGGCGACCAGCCGGTTGGCCAGCAGCATCATCTCCTCGATGAGCTGCCGTGAGGCGTTGCTCCTGACGGGTGTCAGGTGCAGCGCCCCCTGCTCGTCGACGTCGACCCTTGCCTCGGTGAAGTCGAAGTCCAGCGCGCCGGCGCCGATGCGCTCCGTGCGGAGCTCCTGGCTGAGGTTGATGAGCACCTTGATGTCGCGCTCGAGCTTGCGTTTGCCGTGCGGCAAGCGCCCGCCGTCGCTGAATGCCTGCACCTGCTCGTAGGTCAAACGGCCATCGGACTGGATGACCGTCTCGCGGAAGCGCACGCCCTTGACCTCGCCGGCACGCGTGATGTCCACGAAGACCGACAGCGCCAGCCGCGGCTCCCCCTCGACGAGCGAGCAGATGCCGTTGGAGAGCGTCTCCGGCAGCATCGGCAGGGTCTGACCCGGCAGGTACACGCTGGTCGCGCGCTCGCGCGCCTCGGCATCGAGGCTGGTGCCCTCGGCGACGTAGTACGACACGTCGGCGATGTGCACGCCGACGCGCAGCAGGCCATCCTTGCCGCTGCCCTCCAGACGCTCCAGCGACAACGCGTCGTCGAAGTCCTTGGCGTCCTCGCCGTCGATGGTGAAGGTGGGGACGTGGCGGTAGTCGGTGCGTCCCTCCATCATGTCGCCGCCCACCGTCGGCGGCACCGCCCCGGCCTCGGCCGTGGTGTCGCCGTCGAAGTCCTCCTTGAGGCCGTACTTGACGATCACGGCGCGGGTCTCGACCTCGGGGTCGTCGCCCCTGCCGAGGAACTCCTCCACCTCGCCGAACGGATCCTTCTCGCCCGACGCCTCCGGCCACACCATGCGCACCACCAGGCGCGAGCCGCCCTCCAGCTTGCCGACAGACTCGGGCGTGAGCAGGATGCGCTCGCGCAGGCGCGGCGAGTCGGGCCGCAGGATGGCGTACCCGCGGGCGTACTCCAGCGTGCCCACGACCTTGTCGTAGCCGCGTTCCAGGATGCGCACGATCTCGCCGCTCTGGCGTTCGCCGTCACCGACCATCGGGTTCGGACGGGCGACCACCCGGTCGCCGTCCCATGCGCCCGAGAGCTTGTCGGCAGGGATGAACAGGTCCTTGCCCTGACCGCTGTCGGGGATGACGAAACCGTAGCCGCCCGAGGTCACCTGCAGCTTGCCCAGGAACAGGTTCATCTCCTGCGGCAAGCCGAAGGTGCGGCGCCGGGTGCGGATCAGGCGACCCTCGTCGGCGAGCTCCGAAAGGAGCTTCCTCAAGGCGTTCCGGTCGTCGACGTCGAGGCGCTTCTGTACGTCCTGGACGTGCCAGGGACGTTCTGGATTGGATTGGAAGAAGTGGAACACCTGCTCCTTGTCGAGATCAGCCATCGATGAGAGTGTAGCCCGTCGGGACGCCCCACCCGGTCAGCACCGCGGCGACCGCCGCGCGGCGACGCGGCTGCGCATCGGCCATGCTGGGGCATGGCCACCCCCTATCGCTCGCTCTACCTGACCTTCCCCGACTCCGAGACCGCCGTTCGGATCGCCCGGGCGCTGCTGGAGGCTCGCCTCGTGGCGTGCGTGAACGTGCTGAGGGGCGCACGCTCGCTGTACTGGTGGGAGGGGAGCGTGCACGACGAAGCCGAGGTGGTGGCGGTGGCCAAGAGCCGGGAGGACCTGGTGGCCGCCGTCGCCGCCCTGGTTCGAGAGCTCCACCCCTACGACACGCCCTGCATCGTCGCCTGGCCCGTCGCCGACGGTGATGCCGGCTACCTGGCCTGGATCGACGAGGCGCTCGCCGGCTGACGTGACCGCCGCCCGAGCCTCGCGACCGCGTGTCCCTGCTCCCGGCGTAGGCCTGCCGCATTTCGGGACTTTCAGCCTTAGCTGAAATCTGAGAAGTCTCGTAGTGTGCCCACAGGAGGGAGGCACCACCATCGCTGCGAGCGGGCATGCTTCGAGGCAGCAGGACGATCTGCTGGCCTTCATCGAAGAGTTGGGGCTGACGTTCGAGTCCCAAGGCGTGCCGCGCATGGCGGGGCGGATCCTGGGGGCGCTGCTCGTGGCGGAGCCCCCCGAGCAGTCGGCGGACGACCTGATGCGCACGCTCCACGCCAGCCGCAGCTCCGTCAGCACCATGACCCGCCTGCTCGAGAAGGCGGACTACCTCGAGCGGATCGGCAAGCCGGGCGACCGCCGGCTCTACTACCGGGCGCGACCCGACATGTGGCACCAGCGCACCTTGGACAGCCTGTCGCCGATGCGCAGCCTGCGCCACCTCGCCGAGAAGGGGCTGCGCCTGACGGCGCGCGCCTCGCCCGAGGCAAGACGCGCCCTGATCGACATGTATCAGTTTCTGGCGTACTGGGAACGCGCCTTGCCGCAGATGATCGAGGGCTGGACGACCGCCCGGGAACGCGGCGAGCTGCCGCCGGCGCCCGGCGAGCCGGGAGCGAGCGATGGCCATCGGCACTGAGGCCGGCCGTGTGACGCGCCGTGGCACCACGGTGGCGCTGTGGCGGCTGGCGTGGCGCAACCTCTGGCGTCAGCGCCGTCGGACCCAGCTGCTGGTGGTGGTCGTGGCGTACGCCACCCTCGCCATCATCTTCCTGTGGGGCTTCATAGACGGCTTCATGAACGGCATGCTGGCCAGTCAGGGGCGGCTGGTGGCGGCCCCCGTGCTGGTCACCACGAGCGCCTACCACGACGACCCCGATCCCTTACATCCGCTGCCGTCGCTGGCGCCGCTCGAGCGCGCCGCCCTGGCGCAGCCCGGCGTCCGCCACGTGGCGCCACGGCTCGAGTTCGGCGCCCTGCTGCGCTCGCCCTACACCAGCGAGGGCGTGATGGCGCGCGGCGTCGACCCCGCCCGCGAGGCTTCGGTCTCCGCCATCCCCGCATACGTCACGCAGGGGCGCATGCTCGCCGGTCCCGGCGAGATCGTGCTCGGCAAGGGCGTGGCCGATCGGCTCGACTCCCGCCTGGGCGAGCGTGTCGCCATCGACGCGTCGGCCGCGGGCGGCCCCCGGTCGCTGGGCCTTCGGGTCGTCGGCATCGTCGACAGCGGCACGCCGGTGGTCGACGACGCCACCGCCCTCGTGGACCTCGCCGACGCACGGCGACTGAGCGGGGTGAGCACCGCCACCGGTCTGGCGCTCGACGTCCCCCGGGGACGCGAGTCGAGCGTAGCGGCGGCCCTGCAGTCGGAGCTGCCCGCGGGCGTCCACGCCTACCCCGTCGAGCAACTCATCGGCCAGCTGGCGCGCGCCGTGGGCTGGGGCCGGGTGGAGGTCACGGTGCTGGGGGTGGTGTTCTCGCTCTTCGCCGCCATCACCGTGACCAGCACCGTGGTGGTGAGCGTCCTCGAGCGCTCGCGGGAGTTCGGCGTGATGGTGGCGCTGGGTCTGGACCAGGCGCGGCTGTCGACGCTGGTGACGCTGGAATCGGTGTACGCCAGCGTGCTCGGATGGCTGGCCGGCAGCATCGTCGGCTTCGCCCTGCTGTGGCTGTTCTCGGTGTGGAACGTCTTCGGGCCGCTGTTCAGCGGGCTCTACGGCTCGCTCTTGAGCGGCATCTCGCTGCCCAGCGAGCTCTACACCATCGTCAGACCGGAGTACCTTCTGTATGCCGCCGTCACAATCGCACTCGCTGCGCTGTTCGCCGTCCTGGCGCCGGCGCGCCGCGTGCGCCGCCTCCGCCCGGCCGAGGCCATGAGGAGCGAATGACCCACACCCGGTTCGTGCCCCGCCACATCGCCCGCGACGCGCGTACGCTGCTCGTCGCGCTGGCGCTCATCGTCGGCCTGCCGACCACCGGCTCGCTGGCCGTCCGCGCGCACGCCCAGGCCGCTCCCGACGACGCTCAAGCCGTACTCGACCACGTCATCGACAACCTCCGCGGCCTCAGCGAGCGGGCCACCCTCGAGCTGAGCGTGGAGCGCCCCGGCCGCACCGTTCACTACCGGATGGACGTCGTGAGCGACGGCAACGAGCGCTCGCTGGTGCGGGTGACCGAGCCTCCTCAGCAGGCCGGCGAGGCGTTCCTCAGCATCGGCAACAACCTGCTGGTCTACAGCCCGCGCCTGGGCCGCAGCCTCCGCCTGCCGCCCAGCGGCCGCAGCAACGCCTTCCTCGGCTCCGACCTCTCCTACGACGACCTCGCCGGCGGCGAGTACCGCGAGCAGTACGACGCCACGATCACGAGCCGCGACGCCGACACGATCACCCTGGAGCTGGTGCCCAAGCCGGAGGCGCCGACGCCCTACGGCAAGCTGGTGTTCGTCGTGAAGAGCGCCAGCTACGCCCCGGTGAGCCTCACGTTCTTCGACCAGCGCGGCAACGCCGTCAAGCGCCTGACTTTCTCGGACTTCCAGGACGTCCAGGGGCGCACGATTCCGCAGCACTTCGAGGTGGTCGATCTGCTCAGGGAGGGCTATCGCACGACCGCGTCGTACCAAGACGCCCAGTTCGGTATCGCCGTGCCCGAGCGCTGCTTCAGCGAGGCGGCGTTGGAACGGGGCTGCTTCTAGCATGATCGCTCTCGCGTGGCGCAACCTCTGGCGTCAGCCCCGGCGCAGCCTCACCGCGCTCGGCGCGGTGGCGGTGGTGGTGGCCTTCTCGACCCTGTACTACGGCATCGGCGGGGCGGTCGGCAACAGCCTGTACACGCAGCTCACCGGCTCGGGCGGCCAGGTCCAGGTGCACGCGGCGGACTACCGCAACGTGCGCGACTTCTCGGGCACGCTCATCCCTGACGCCGATCGCGTGAACGGGCTCATCACCACGCATGCCGGAAGCGGCGAGGTCGTCGGCGTGCTCGACGTTCCGGCGCTGCTCATCCACGGGGATCGCTCGCGCGCGCTGGCGCTGCAGGGAAGCGACTGGCCGGCCGGCGTGCGGCGCGCCTACCTGAGCACCAACCCGCTGACCGGCACCTTCGTCACGCCGGGCGACAGCGACTCGATCGTGCTGGGCACCTCGCTCGCGCGTGCGCTCGGCGTCGGGATCGGCGACCGGGTCGACGTGTACGCGCCCGGCACGGAGGGCTTCGGCGCGGCGTCGTACGCCGTGACGGGCCTCGTGGACGTGATCGACCCTGCCGCGCAAGCACGCACGGCGCTGGTGTCGCTGGGCGCCGCGCAGGCGCTGGCGGCGCCCGACGCGGTGTCGCGATTCGAGGTCCACTTCCCCGACGTGAAGCGGGTGGTCGACGATGGCGTGAGCGGCAGCGTGGCCGCTGAGCTGACCCCGCAGCTGCCGAAGCTGCAGGTCGAGACCTGGCGACAGCTCTCGCCGGGTCTGGTGAAGCTGCTCAACGCCTTCGGCCCCATGCTGGCGGTGATCACCCTCATCTTCTACGTGCTGGCGGGCCTGCTTGTGGTCAACACCATCTACCTCGGCCTCATCGAACGGGTGCGCGAGTTCGGGGTGCTGATCTCCCTGGGCATGAGCGGCCGCGCCATGATGGCGCTGGTCACTCTGGAGAGCGTCCTGCTGTGCGCGGCCGGAGCCGCCGTCGGCGCTGCGATCGGCACGGCCGGCGTGGCGGTGCTGGGGCGCGGCTTCACGATCCCCGGCTTCCAGCAGTACATGGCCAGCTTCGGCATGGACCCGATGTTCTACCCGAGCGTGACCGCCGCCCAGGTGCTTCAGGCGGTCGGCTTCGCCCTGGCGACCGGGGTGCTGGCGGCGCTGTGGCCGGCGTCGCTGGCCGCGCGGCTCGAGCCCGCCGAGGCGATGCGCTTCGCCGCCTGAGGCGGCCCGAAGGGGCTGATGTGATGAGCCTGTACGACATCCGAGGCCTCGAGAAGACCTACCGCGTGGGTGAGGTGGAGACGCACGCGCTGCGCGGCGTCGATCTGACGGTGGCGCCCGGCGAGTTCACGGCCATCGCCGGGCCGTCAGGCAGCGGCAAGAGCACGCTATTGCACCTGATGGGCGCGCTGGACGAGCCGTCGGCCGGCGAGGTGATCCTGGAGGGCCGGCGCATCGACCGGCTCAACCGCCGCAGCGCGGCCCGCATGCGCCTCGACAACCTCGGCTTCGTGTTCCAGGCCTACAACCTCATCCCGGTGCTGACCGCCCTCGAGAACGCCGCCTTCGTGCTCGAGCTGCGCGGGATGGGCCGCCGCGACCGCGAGGCACGCGCCATGGCGGCGCTCGACGACCTGGGCATGGCGGAGTATGCCGATCGGCGCCCCAACCAGCTCTCCGGCGGCCAGCAACAGCGCGTGGCGGTGGCACGCGCCCTCGCCGCAGAACCGAAGATCATCCTCGCCGACGAACCCACCGCCAACCTCGACGGCGACACCGGACACGCCCTGATCGAGCTGATGCGCCACCTCAACCGCGAGCACGGTGCCACCTTCGTGTTCAGCACCCACGACCCGCGCCTCCTCGACAGTGTCGATCGCATCGTGCGCCTGGAGGACGGGCGCGTCGCCGGCGAGGAGGCGCGAGCCGCCTCGTGAGCGCGCGCACCGCGCAACGCCGGGCGGCCGCGGGCCGCACCCGTATGGACGGTCGCCGGCCGCCGCCGCTTTCCACCGCGCTCGTCGCCGCCTTCCTCGCCGCGCTCCTCGCCGCCTTGCCCGTCGTGCGCGCCCAAGGCGCCGGCGCGAGCGTCGGCGGCAGCGTGGAGTTCGATTACGGCGCCAGCGTGGGCTGGAGCTCGCTGCCGCCCGCCGTGGGCACCGCCGCCAGCCTGCTGACGGGCGTGCATGCGGACATGACCGCCCGCCTCCCGCCCGTCACGTTCACGCTCAGGCTGGACCCTTCCCTCAGCGCGCCCGCCGGCGCCACCGTCCCCATCTTGGAGCCCGGCCTGAGCGAGGCCTACGCCCTCCTGCGGGAGGGCCCGATCGACGTCAGCGCGGGTCTCCGGCGGCTCACGCTGGAGACCGCCCGGCTGACCGTGCCGTTCCAGGTCGACCCGGTCGCCGCCGACGGCACGCGGCGTGGCCTGCTGAGCGCGCGCGTCGCCGCCTACACCGGGCTCGTGCGCGTCCGCGCCGCCGCCCTGCTCGACCAGGGCCGGCTCGGTGGAGCGCTCAGCGTGAGGCTCGACCTCACGTCGGCCCAGCTCGAGGCCCACGCGCTCTACCTCGAGGCGCCCGTCTTCGGCGTGAGCGCCAGCGGCACGGTGTCGCAGACCGTCGTATACGGCGAGGCGTGGCTGCTCGCCGCCCCCTGGCGGGGGCGCGGCGCCCTGGGCGTCAGCGGCTACCTGGGGAGCGCGCTGTGGACACTCGAGGCGGCCTTTGCGCCGCCGCCGGGCGCGCCCACCGCCGTTCCGCTGCCCCAGCTCGCAGCGCAGCTCGACGTGCCGCTCGCCGACGGCGACACGCTCCACGGCCTGGCCGACGTCGGCCTCGCAGCCAGCCAGCTCGTGCCCGGCTCTCGCGCCCTGCAAGCTTCGGCGTCGCTCACCTGGGAAGCCGGCGGCCCCGACCTCACCCTCGAGCTCGGCCCGAACCTGAGCGCCGGCGAGCTGGGCGCGAGCGTCGCCTTGCTCGTGCGCCTCCGGGCGACGACGGGTTTCTGAAGCGTCGCCCCCCACCGGCGACGTCACACGGTCTCGCGGTAGCGCTCGATCAGGTCGTCCAGGGCCTCGCGCAGCAGGCTCGCCTCGGTGCGATCGAGCGCGTCGGCCAGCTTCGTCAGTCGCGCCAGGCTGGCCTTGGGGTAGTAGTTGCTCTTCAGCACCATGCGCGACTCGACGTAGATGGCACAGCGCCCACGCCCCTCGCGCTTGGCTCGCGCCAACGCCTCATCCGCCAGCCTGGGGACGGCCTCGCGCAGCGCGGCGTGCGCCGGATAGGCGGCAAGACCGACCGACAGCGAGATGGCATCGGCCGAGCCGCGTTCGACCGCCCCGCTCCCCGCCAGGTGCCGGCGGATCTCCTCCATGACGATCAACGCCCCCTCGACTGGGTGCTCCGGCAACGCAGCTGCATACTCGTCACCGCCGAGGCGCGCAACGAACGATTCCGCCGGCAGGCTGCCGAGCAGGGCCCGCTCGAGCCGCCGCAGCAGCCTGTCCCCGACCTCCCGACCGTGGCGCTCGTTGACGTCCAGGAAGTGATCGATGTCCATAAGGGCGACGCTCACCGGCTGGCCCTCCGGCAAAGCGCGCAACCTGGCCTCGAAGACCGCCCAGTCGAGCACGCCGGGGCTCACGCCCGGGCCCGCCGGCTCGGATGAGGCACCTGCCGGCCCGCCTCGCTCGGACGACGACGGCCCGGCCGAAAGGGTCGATGGCGCGACCGAGGACGGTTCGGCGGCGGTCCGCTTCGTGGAAGACGTTCGAGACGGCATGGCGACCCCCTTCAGGCAAGCACGCGCGCGCATGCCTAAGACATATATATGTTATGCGTCATGCCATTGCCGTAACACGGTTCACATAGATACACCGGTGCCGTGGTCGATGCGCCGTGCGACGCGCACCGCGACCCGGCTCCCCTAGGAACGGAAGCTGTCGCTCACAAGAAGCTGGCGATCTCCGACAAGGGCTTCCTGGTGATGCGCGGCACGCGCGCGTTTTCGGCGGGGTGGCCGGCGACGAGCAGCACGAACGGACGTTCGAAGCCGGGGCGACCCAGGATCTCGCACAGGAAGCCCATGGGGCTGGGCGTGTGCGTGAGGCACACCAGCCCCGCCTCGTGCAGCGCAGTCACCAGTAGGCCCGTGGCGATGCCGACGGACTCGGTGGCGTAGTAGTGCTTGCGCTTGGTGCCGTCGGGCCGGAGCGTGTACGGCTGCACGAACACGGCGATGAGCACCGGCGCCGTCTCCAGGAACGGCTTGTCCGCCGTCGTCCCCAGCGGCGCCAGCGCCGCCAGCCAGTCGTCCGGCGCTCGCTCCTGGTAGAAGGCGCGCTCCTCGGCCTCGGCGGCCTCGCGGATATGCCGCCTCGTGGCCGGGTCGTCCACCACCACGAAGTGCCAGGGCTGCAGGTTGGCTCCGCTGGGAGCCGTCCCGGCAGCCAGCAGGCAGGCCTCGACAACCGCGCGGGGCACGGGCCGGTCGCTGAACGCGCGCACTGTCCGGCGCGTCCGCACGCGCTCGTAGAAGGCCCTGGCGCGCTGCAAGATGTCGTCGTCGGAGCGGGGCACGTAGCCTGTCAGGGGCTCGGTCGAGGGCATGCGGCCCATTGTGTCACCGACCACGCCCGCGCGTCGCCTCGCCCGCCGTCAGCGGCAGCGGATCGGCCTCTACCCTGCCCGCGCGATCTCCCTCTCGGCCAGCTCGACCAGCGCCGAGCGCGCCGGTGACGCCGGGAACGCCTCCAGAGCGGCAACCGCCCGCTCCGCCTCCTTGCGGATGCGCTCGCTGGTGCGGGCGTCCGCGCCGTGCTCGCGGACGAGCGCCACCACCCGCGCCACGTCGCCGTCACGCATCGCGTGGCGCCTGAGAATGGCTCTCACTTCGTCGACCTGATGCTCCAGGAGCAGTAGCAGCACCGGATAGGTTGCCTTGCCCTCGCGCAGGTCGCCTCCGACCGGCTTGCCAAGGCGCTCGGCGTCTCCGAGCAGGTCCAGGTAGTCGTCCTGCATCTGGAAGGCGCGCCCGTAGTGCATGCCGAACGCCCCCAACGCCGTGCGCTGGGGCTCGTCGGCCTCCGCCAGGATGGCGACGCCCTCCAACGCCGACGCCACCAGGATGGCCGTCTTGCCCTCGATGACGGTGTCGTACGTCTCGAAGCTGTACTCCTCCAGCGTGGCCGTCTGGAACTGCAGCACCTCGCCCTCGCAGATCGCCGCGGCGGTCCGGGACATCAGCCGGGTGAACGGCGCGTTGGCGGTCTCCGCCAGCAGATCCAGCACGCGGGCCAGCATGAAGTCGCCAGACATCACGCTCACGACGTTGCCGTACCGTCGGAAGGCCGCCTGCGCCCCCCGCCGCGTTTGCGCATCGTCGATCAGATCGTCGTGCAGAAGCGACGCCGAGTGCAGCAGCTCGACGGCCAGCGCAACCTGCATGGTGCGCTCGGGGTCGGCGCCGAGCAGGCGCCCGGCGAGGAAGCTCAGGCTGGGGCGTAGGCGCTTGCCGCCCGCCCCGACGAGGTCGTCGCCGATCGCCTCGATGAAGGCGACCGAGGAGTGCAGCTCCATCTGAAGGCGGCGCTCGAAGCCCTCGAGATCCCGGCGGATGAGGTCGAACACAATGACTGACAGTATACGGGGGCCGCAGTAGGCGCTTCAGGCGCCAACGCACGCTGGCAGGGGCCCGGGCCCGTCTCCCGGGCCCGTGTCGGGAAGCCGATTCAGGAACCGACGCGCGCCTGCCCCGGCGCACCCTGCAGGTAGTACGCCAGACGCTTGAGCCCAGCCACGAAGTCCACCGACTCCACGAAGGCGCCCGGCGGGACCGTGATGACGGTGGGGGCGAAGTTGAGGATCCCGTGGATGCCGGCAGCCACCAGCCGGTCGGCGGCCTCCTGCGCCGCCTGTGCGGGCACCGTCAGGAAGGCGATGTCGATGGCGGCCTCGGCCGCCCGGGCATCGAGCTCCGCCACGTCGAACACGTCCACACCGCCGATGTGACGGCCCACCTTGTCGGGGTCGTTGTCGAACGCCGCTTTCAGGATGAAGTCGTACTGGTCGAAATTCGGGTAGTCGGCCAGGGCTTGCCCGAGACGTCCCATGCCCATGATGGCCACGTTCCAGGGGCGCGTCAGGCCTAGGATGCGCCGTAGCTCACGCCTGAGGGTGGGCACGCTGTAGCCCGCCCCGCGCGTCCCGAAGCGCCCGAAGTACGCCAGATCCTTGCGAACCTGGAACGCGGAGACCTGCGCCTCCTCGGCCAGGACATCCGACGAGGTGCGCTTGACATCGGCTGCCTCGAGATCGGTGAGGATCCGCAGGTACGTCACGAGACGACTTACGGTCGCCGTCGGGACGCTTCGCATCAGCGCGGGAAGCTGTCGATCCCCGCGGCCTTCAGTTGAGCCTGGACCTGCTGCAGTCGGGCGGGGCCGAACGGACCGATGAGTACCTTCACGAGGCCGTTCTCGGTGCGTTCCTGCACGCTGAAACCCATGCTCGTCATGCGATCGCGCTGCGGCTTGGCGCCGGCCGCGCTGTCGTAAGCGCCCACCTGGAGGTAGCGCTGGCCGCTGCTGGCCGTGGCCGGCGCGGAAGTCGACGTCGAGGTGGAGGTCGCCGGAGCCGCCGTCGATGACGTAGTGGACGTCGTGCCGGCCTGTGCAGCCGACGGCGCCTGGTCCTGCGCACCCTGGAAGTGGTAGACCACGGGGTCGACCCCGAAGCTGCCCTTCTTGATCTTGGCCGCCACCTGATCGGCCTCCGACTGGCTCTTGTACGGGCCGACGAGCACGATGGTCAAATCACCCTGGCTGGCGAGGAACACCGGGTAGCCGGCGTCCTTGAACACCTTCTCCTGTCGCTGCGCATAGGTCTCGTGCGAGAACGCGCCGACCGAGATGCGGTACGGCGCCGCCGAGCCGGGACCGTTCTGGCTGGTGGCCGTGCTCTGCGTGGCGCCGTTGCCGGCGGGCGCCGGAGCGGCAACCGCGGGCGGGTTGGCGGTCTTCGCCGGCGTGGTCGTGGCACTCTGCGCCGGCGTGCCGTTACCCGGGGCGCTCGCCGTTGGCGGCAGGACCGACACGCCGTTGGCGCCGCCCGCCGGAGCGGCGGTCGTCGTGCCGTTGGCGCCGCCGGCGTTGGCGGCGGTCTTCGAGCCTGGCGAGGCCTGGTTCCCGGTGGTGGTCTTGGACGATGGCGACGGCGTGGCCGACTTCGGCGCCGCGCTCTGTGTGGTGGCGCTCTGCGCCGGCGGTGCGCTCGTCCGGGTGTTCTGCCCCACGGGGAAGAACGACCCCCCCGTGATGAGGGTCGCGATGATCCCGGCGATCACCGCCACCAGGGCGATCCCGATCAGCAGGTCCGGCCAGTTACGTCGAAACCAGTCCATGTGCCCATTCTATTTCAGGAGCCCGCCTAGCCATTGAAACTGCGCCTCCCATCACAAGTACTTCGTGATCGCCTGGCAGGCCTGCTGGTAACCCTGCTGGCATGACGCCTTCCAGGCGTCGCCGGCAGCGCTGCGATTGTTCTGAGAGTACAGGGCCCAACCGAGGTTGTAGTAGCTCTCGCTGTCCTTCGGGTTCTGCTTCACCAGCAGCTGGTAGACGGTCTCCGCGTCCTGGTAGCGCTTGGCCGCGAGGTACGCCGCGCCGAGGTCGACGCGCGCCTCGACGCTGTTCGGCGCGAGCTGCGTGGCACGCTCGAAGTAGCGGATGGCGGTCGGGTACTGCTGCTGCTGGTACTCCGCGAGCCCCGCCCAGAGCTGGGCCTGCGCGTCGCCCGACTCGGCCTGGACGACCTGATCGAGCATGTTCGCGGCGCTGGCGTAGTCACCCTGGCGGTAGAGCGCGCGCCCCGCGATGAACCGCGCCTGCGTGAGCTCCTTGGGGTCCTTGAGGCCCGCGAGGGCCACCTTGGCCGCGGCCAACGCCTTGTCGGTCTGTGCCAGCTGATCGTAGGCCGACGCGAGCGCCAAGTTGACCTCGCCGTTCTTCGGAGCGAGCTTGACGGCCTGCTCGAGCGGCGTGAGGGCGCTCTGCGTCTGGCCGCCCTCCAGGTAGCTCGCGCCCAGGTTGTAGAGCGCTTGCCAGGACTGCGGATCGGCCTGGGCCGCCTGCTGGAACGACTGCGCGGCTTGGGCGTCACGTCCCAGGCTCTTCTGCAAGGTGCCGAGCTTGACGAGGATGTTGGCCTTGGCCGAGTTGTCGCCCGCCGCGTCCGCCTTGGTGAGAGCGCGGTTGAGCGCGTACATGGCGTAGTCGATCTGCCCCTGCTTGACGTAGATGTCCGCGATCAGGGTGCTGACGCGGTAATCGCTGCTCTTGGACTCCAGCTTGGTCAGCGCCGGCAGCGCGTCCAGCCCCTTGCCGGCCTGAAGCAGCGCCTGGCCCTGACGCAGGATGAGGTCGGCGTTCTTGGGATCGAGCTTGAGGGCCGAGCCGTAGGCGTCGGCCGCCTTGGCGTAATCGCCGGTGAGCTCCAGCTGACTGGCGAGCCCCAGGTAGGCGTTGATCAGGTCCTGGTTGGTCGCCACCTTGTCCGCGACCTTGATCGCTGCCTGGAACGCCTGGGCGGCATCCTTGTTGCGCCTGAGCTTGGCCAGGGTGACGGCGCGATTGAACTGCCCGTCGAAGCGGTCGGGGTACAGGCGGGTCACCTCGCTGAACTCGAACAGCGCCGATTGATAGTTGCCCACCGCGAACTCGGACAGGCCGAGCCCGTAGTGCGCGTCGCCGTTGCTGTAGTCGATCGAGATGGCCTCGAGGAAGCTCTGCTTGGCGTCTTTGTAGCTGCCTGCCTTGTACTGGGCGTTGCCCAGATCCACCCACACGCTGGCATCGTTCGGGTTTGCCTTCGCCTTGGCTTGCAGGTCGGCGATCGACGTCTGTGCCAGCGCCGTCGACAGCACAAGCAACAGGGCAACGGATGCCAGGAGCGCCCTGACCACGCCCCGATTGCACGTCATGCTCTTCATGCAAGCCTCCAGATCGCTGCGCCTACGTCCCCATAGACCGCGTGCGAAACGATAATTCCGGTGCCCACTCTAGTACGCACGGGCGCCGTGTCCGTGTGAAATCCCCCACGAGATATTCCCTTCACAGCGGCAAAAACGGCCCTCAGAGGCGGCTCTGGCCGGACCCCTCCGAGGCTCCGGCACCGGCCACCGCCGGCCCCGCCCGACCCCGCTCGCGCAGCGCCAGCTGCCCGCAGGCGCCACCCGCGTCGCGCCCCCGGCTGAAGCGCACAGACACCGGGATCCCGTGCCGTTCGAGCTCGGCCCGGAAGCGTTCGGTGACGGCCGGGGAGCTCTCTTCGAAGCCCGAGCCGGGCCACGGGTTGAAGGGGATCAGGTTGACGTGGCTCTTCAGGCCCGCCAGCAGCTCCGCCAGAGCGCGCGCCCGCGCCACGTCGTCGTTCACACCGGCGAGCAGGGTGTACTCGATGCTCACGCGGCGGCCGGTCGCCTCCTGGTAGGCGCGCACCGCCGCCATGATGTCGGCGACAGCGTGCGCGTGGGCGGTGGGGATGATGCGGCGCCGGGTCTCGTCGTCAGGCGCGTGCAGGCTGAGAGCCAGCACCAGCGGCAGCGACTCGCCGGCCAGCCGGCGGATGCGGCTCGGCAGCCCGACCGTCGACAGGGTGATGCGCCGTGGCGAAAGGTCCAGCGCAGCCGGCGACACCAGCGTGCGCACCGCCGCCACGGCATTGTCGTAGTTCAGCAGAGCCTCCCCCATGCCCATCAGCACCACGTTGCGGATGTCGACGGGCGCCACGCCCTCGCCGGCGGCAACGGCGAGCAGCTGGCCGACGATCTCGCCGCGACCGAGGTTGCGCCCGAAGCCCAGGGCGCCGGTCGCGCAGAACGCGCAGCCTGCCGGACAGCCGACCATCGACGACACGCACACCGTCCTGCGGCCCGCATAGGGCATGTACACGGCCTCGGTGCGCAGACCGTCGGCCAGGGTGAAGAGGTAGCGCACCGAGCCGTCACGCGAGGGAAAGCGTTGCACCGCGTCGAACGGCGATAGCCGCAGGTGCGCGGCCAGCGCCGCGCGCAGCGAGCGGGGCAGGTTCGTCATGGCGTCGAAGCTCTGGACGCCCCGCCGGTACACCCAGCGGGCGAGCTGGTCGCGCCGGTAGCCGGGTTCGCCATCGGGCAGCCACAGCGCCTCCGGAGCCAGGTCGTAGACAGACGGGAGCGTCCGCGACATGGCCGTCAGCGTACCGCGGTCTTCCGGGGCCGCGGTCGCCTCGCGTACGCGCGGAGTCGCGCGACGGGTGCGCGGCTGGGCTATCATCCGGGCACACGTCCGCTGATCACACTCTCGACCACTCCGGGGAGACGACGCATGGCCGCACGGAAGCTGAAGACCATCGGCATGGTGCTGGCAGGCGGCAAGGGCACGCGCCTGCACCCCCTGACCTGGAAGCGCACGAAGCCCGCGGTGCCGTTCGGCAGCAAGTACCGCATCATCGACTTCGCGCTCAACAACATGATCAACTCCCGCATCTTCGGCATGTACGTGCTGACCCAGTTCAAAGCGCAGTCGCTCACCGAGCACATCCAGCGCAACTGGCGCTTCGGGAGCTTCCTGTCGGACTACTTCATCACCCTGGCTCCGGCGCAGATGTACCTCTACGAGGAGCTGGGCGCCGAGTGGTACCGCGGCACCGCCGACGCCATCTACCAGAACCTCCACCTAGTGGACAACAACGACGCCGACCTGGTGGCGATATTCAGCGGCGACCACATCTACAAGATGGACATCAGCCACATGGTCGAGTACCACCTGGAGCACGACGCGGACATCACCATCGCCGCCTACCCCACGCCGACCGACGAGGGGCGCCGCTTCGGCATCCTCCAGGTCGACAGCGACTGGCGCATCCAGGAGTTCCAGGAGAAGCCCGCCAAACCCAAGCCCATCCCCGGCCGCAGCTCCCACTGCCTGGCGAGCATGGGCAACTACATCTTCTCTGTGGAGAAGCTGGTCGAGCTGCTCAACCGCGATGCCGCCGATCCCGGCAGTGAACACGACTTCGGCAAGAACGTGCTGCCCATGGCACTGGCCGAGGGTTATCGGCTGTTCGCCTACGACTTCGCCCGCAACCCCATCCCCGGCCAGGAGGCGCCCAACACCTACTGGCGCGACGTCGGCACGCTGGACAGCTACTGGGCGGCGAGCATGGACCTGGTGGCCATCCAGCCGGAGTTCGACCTGTTCAACGAGCACTGGCCGCTGCGCACCTCGGCGGAGTACTCCCCTCCTGCCAAGTTCGTGCACGAGGAGGCCGAACGCACCGGCCACGCGTTGAACTCGCTGGTGGCCGGAGGCGTGATCCTGTCGGGCTGCACCGTGCGGCGCTCGCTGCTGGCGCGACGCGTGCGAGTCCACTCGCACGCCACCGTGGAGAACTCGGTGCTGTTCGACGACGTGGAGGTCGGCGCCGGCTGCGTGATCCGCAACGCCATCATCGATAAGAACGTGAAGGTCCCGGAGGGCACGCAGATCGGCGTGGACGCCGACGCCGACCGCGCGCGCGGTTTCAGCGTGACCGAGAACGGCATCGTGGCGGTACCAAAGAGTTACAGCTTCAACTGACGCTGCCGGCGTACGCACCTCTGCGGGCGCAGCCGCGCGCCGGCCCCAGAGAACCCTCCTGGAGCATGGTCCGTTGGCATACAGGTCTGCTTCTCGCCCGGGTGCTACCCTTATTTGACTAGCTGCGCGCGCGCCGTGCCCGGATCCGGGGCGGTAGCGGTCGCGCGCGCACGCGGGAGGACCTGTTGAGACGATCGTTCAATCCCTGGTTGTTGGTGATGCTGATCATCCTCGGCATCTTCGTCTTCAACCAGTTCAACTCCGGCGGTTCCAGCCGCGAGATCAACTACTCGACCTTCACGAAGCTCGTCGACAGCGGCAAGGTGGCCTCGGTCACCGTCGACCGCGCCAACGGCAACATCCAAGGCGATCTCAGCACCGCCTCGCAGGTGACGATCAAGGGTCAGCCCGAGACCGTCAAGTCGTTCCACACCACCGCGATCATCACCGACTCGCTGCTCGGCACCCTCCAGAAGAACGTCTCCAGCGTCACCATCCGCAATCCGCCGCAGTGGATCGGCTTCGTCGTCGGCTCACTGCTGCCCATCGCGCTGCTGCTCGGCTTCTTCTGGTTCATCTTCATGCGCGCCCAGGGCGGGCCCAACCAGGTCATGCAGTTCGGCCAGTCCAAGGCCAAGCTGTACGGCCGCGAGAACAAGGTGCAGACGACCTTCAACGACGTCGCCGGCCACAAGGAGGCCAAGCAGGAGCTGATGGAGGTCGTCGACTTCCTGAAGAGCCCGCAGAAGTACCTCCGCATCGGCGCCGAGATCCCCAAGGGCGTGTTGCTGGTCGGGCCGCCCGGCACCGGCAAGACGTTGCTGGCGCGAGCCGTTGCCGGAGAGGCGGGCGTGCCCTTCCTGACGGTCAGCGCATCGGAGTTCATGGAGATGTTCGTGGGCGTCGGCGCCAGCCGTGTCCGCAACCTCTTCGAGGAGGCGCGCAAGGCCGCCCCGGCCATCATCTTCATCGATGAGCTCGACTCCATCGGGCGGCGACGCGGCGCCGGCATCGGCGGCGGGCACGACGAGCGCGAGCAGACCCTCAACCAGATCCTCTCCGAGATGGACGGCTTCGAGAAGGACACGTCGGTGATCGTGGTGGCGGCCACCAACCGCCCGGACATCCTCGACCCGGCGCT
>CAYOXR010000572.1:0-7796 GCA_964407955.1 uncultured bacterium
GAACTCGCGCCGGGCGAGATCGGCGTAGGGCCAGCTCTCACGCACCGCCGCATACAACTCGTCCGCGTCCCAGCCCCGCAGGCCGGTCATGGACACCAGCACCTGGGCGAGCACGTCGAGGGCTCCGCGGATCGGCCGCACCTCCTCGATGTCGCCTGCCGCGACCATGCCCGCCAGGACCGCTCCGGTGAGCGCGTCGTGGCCGTAGCTGGCGAGGAGCACCCCGCGGCTGGCTTCGCCCACCCGGTGCCCGGCGCGCCCCAAGCGTTGCAGGGCGGCCGCGACGGACGGCGGCGCCTGCACCAGCACCACCTGCTCCACGGCGCCGACGTCGATCCCGAGCTCGAGGCTGGCGGTGGCCACGATGGCCTTCAGCTCGCCGGCCTTGAGGCGCGCCTCCACCTCCAGGCGCAGCTCGCGCGACAACGCGCCGTGATGGGCGTAGGCGATGGGTGCGGGCTCGTCGCGGTTGAGCAGCAGGGTGAGCCGTTCGGTCAAGGCGCGGTTGTTGCAGAACACCAGCGTGGAGCGCGCGCCTGCCAGCCGGCGCTTGAGGTCGCGCGCCACGGCCGGCCAGATCGAGCCCTCCACAGGGTCTTGCGGTTGGCGAACGGGGAACGCCACGTGAAGCTCGTAGCGCTTGGGCATGGCCGCCTCGACGATGCGGACGGGTCGCGGCGCGTAGCTGGAGGCGTTGCCGACGCCGCTCCGCCGGTAGCCTCCCACGAACTCGGCCACCCGCTCCAGCGGGCGCACCGTGGCCGACAGCGCGATCCGCTGGAACTCGCCGGAGAGCATGGTGAGGCGCTCGACCGCCGTCATCAGGTGCGTGCCGCGCTTGGACCCGGCCACGGCGTGGATCTCGTCGAGGATCACCGTCTCCAGGGCGGTGAGCAGGCGCTCGCCGCCGGCGCTGGAGAGCAGCAGATTGAGGCTCTCCGGCGTGGTGATCAGGATCTCGGGCGGGCGCCTCAGCATGCGCCGGCGCTCGGACTGGGGCGTGTCCCCGCTGCGTGTCAGCACGCCCAGCCCCGGTAAGCTCCTGCCGGCGTCCTCGAAGGTGCGCTCGAGCCCCGCCAGGGGGGTGAGCAGGTTGCGCTGCACGTCGTTGTTGAGGGCTTTGAGCGGGGACACGTAGAGCACGCGCGTGGCGCCCGTTTCCCAGGCGCCGGTGGCCAGCCGGTCGAGCGCGTACAGGAAGGCGGCAAGTGTCTTGCCGCTGCCGGTGGGCGCGGTGACCAGCGCATGCTCGCCGCCCGAGATCAGTGGCCAGGCCGCAGCCTGGACCGTGGTGGGCTTCCCGACCTCGGCCTCGAACCAGCGCCTGACCAGCGGGTGGAAGGGGGCGAGCGCGGCCGGCACGGGCCCCAGTCTAGCGCCGGGCCGGAGCGTGCCCTGGCCTGCCGCGCCAGCACCTCGGCGGCTGGCCGAGCAGCTGCTACGGACGCGACGCGGGCGCGCGGGGGGGCGTGCCAACCCGCCCTGACTCGACGCCGGCGGGAGCTTGCGTCACGGCAAGGCGTCGCCCGGGTCGTCAACGAGCGGCCAGGCCCGGCTGCGGAACGAGCGCACGAGGGCCTTAGAAGGTAGTTGCGCGCTCAACGCTGCCAAGAGCGCCTCCCCTCGGGCGCGCGCGGCGGCTGCCTCGCCTTCCCGCTCGAGACTCGCGAGTGCGTGCGCTGCCAGACCCTGGGCGCGTACTTCGTCGAGCGAGAACCCCGCGGCCGCCCAGAGCCCTGCCGCCTCGAGGTAGTGAGCGGATGCCGCGCCCGTATCGCCTGCCACATCGGCGAGCACGCCGTGAGCCTCGGCCGCGGTGGCACGGGCAGTCGCCGATCCGTACTGGCGCTCGGCCTGTTCCAGCACGGCCACGAATGTGGCGGCCGCTCCGCCCGGGGCCCGGCGACGGGCGAGCCAGTGGACGGCCGTGAGCAGTGGCGCCATCACCTTGTCCGAGTGGGTGGGCCGCTCGCCCAGCATGTCGAGGAGGCTGTTGATCACGCCGTCGGCCTCTCGCTCACGACTTCGCGCGATGGCCACGCGCAGGCGCTCCCGGAGATACGGGGCCCTGCCGTGTTCCATGGTGTTGCGGCTCAGCCACGGCTCATGGGCATCCAGCCGGGCGGCTGCAACCTCTATTCGGCCGAGATCGATATCCGTGGCGGCCAACTCTACCTGGAGCCTGGAGCGGCCCCTGTTCCACTCCCCGCTTCCTCCTGCCAGCTTCTGGACGCTGGGAAGACGCCGAAGGGCTCGCTTCCAATCGCCGCGGCGCCAGTCCAAGAGCCACAAGCCGTACTCCGCCCAGGCGTCGACCAGGCCGATCTGGCGCATCCGCGCGTACGTCCTCGAGCGGTGGAACTGGCGCCTCGCACGGGCGAAACGGTCCACGGCGAGCAGGCGGAGGCCACTGTTGATGACCGCATCGCAAGCGAACTGCACTGCCCCCACGCGGTCGCCGAGGCTGCGGGCTTCGTCGAGCATGGCGAAACCCTCGTCTCGGCGCGACGGGTCGACTGAAGCGAGGACGGTTCCGACCACAACCAGAGCGCCTGCGCGCACGTTGTCGGCACGAACGCGTTCAGCCATGCTGAGCGCACGCGTCCCGAGGTCGAGAGCGGGAGCGTAATCGCTCGCCACCATGTACAGAGCAGCGGTCAGGACAAGGGCCATGGCGAGCTCGCCTGTCTCGCACTCCCCGTCGAGCGCCGCGACGGCCCGCTGGCAGGTCTCGAGGCCGCGGGCGTGGTCCCCGCGTTCGTGGTAGGTCCGACCCAGTGCCGTCTCGACGGCGCCTGCCGCCCGGGTATCGCCAAGCGCCTGGAAGGCGCCGTGGGCAGCCTCCAGCGTCTTCTCGGAATCCTCGAGTAGCCCGTGGTCGAACTGGCACGTGCCTAGGTCTCGTAGAAGGCCCGCGCGTGAGCCGGGATCGTTCTCGGGCCAGTGGGCGAGCGCCTCCTGATAGTGGGCGATGGCCTGACCTAAGGCACCAGAGACCGTCGCCCGGTCACCAGCCAGACGTTGGAAGCGGGCTGCCCGGGCGGGTGCGTGGGCACGGCGATAGTGGAAGGCAACCGCGAGTGGCTCTACGTCGGAACCGAACAGGGTCTCGATGGCTGCGCCGACGCCTTCGTGCAGGTAGACCCGCTCGCTCTCGCCGAGACCGTCGTAAACGTAGCGCTGGATGAGGTTGTGACGGAAACGGAAGCGAGACAGGACACCCGTTGCCGCGCGCGTGACGCCGGTCGCCTCGATGAGCCGCTGGTCCCGATCCAACTGTGTCGTCAGAGGGGCGATGGTGGCCGGATCCTCGCCGAGCACGCGGGCAGCCACCTCGGCGGTGAACGCTTCGCCTTCCACCGAGGCGACGCGGAGCAGGGTCCTGCAGGGCGCATCGAGCCTTTCGATGCGCTCTGCCAGGGCGCCCGACACGCGCGCCGGCAACGCATCCCAGCGGACATCGGGAACGCTGACCCAGCGGCCGGCCGCGTCCAAGGTCAACTCCTCCCGCTGCTGCATCGCACGAAGCAACTCGATGGTGAACAGCGGTTGGCCGCCGGTCTGGTGCAGGAGAGCGGCACGGAACTCGGGTCCCAGCCGGTTCGGCCGGCTGTCGAGCCAGGCGTCGAGGAAGGCGCGGCCATCGGCGAGGTCGAGGTCGATCGCGGCGTCCTCGAAGAGGCGTGCGACCTCCCGGGTCAACTGGCGCAGTGGGTACCCATCGTCGCCTTGCGGAATGGCCGCGTTGGGCGGCCTGAAGGCGACGAGTATCAGGATGGGACTCTGACCGACCGACCTGCCGAGATGGAGCAGCAGGTCGAGGGAACTGCGGTCCGCCCATTGCATATCGTCGAGCAGCAGGAGCAACGGTGCGTGCCGCGAGACCCGCGTGAGTACTGCGGTTGCCTCCTTGCACAGGGCGTGCTCGCCCGGCGCGCCGGCGATGCGCCGGAGCGACAGCGCGCCCTCCGAACGTAACGAGGCAAGGAGGTCCGCAGGCACGAGCCCGGCTTCGGCGAGCCGTTCGAGGGTCGCGGTGGGCACCAAGGCATCCATCAGGTGCGGGCCGTGTTTCAGCAGCGTCTCGACAACGACGAACGGGACCTTGCCGCGCAGCGGGCCCGGCGCCGAGCTTGTTGCACAGACGCCGTCCGATCCCCGACCCAAGGGTGCTGTGAGCTCCTCCAGGATGTCGCGGAAGGGCAGGAAGGGATCGCCGCTGCCTGTATAGGCGTTGCAGCTCCCTGACGCGGTCACCAGCTCCGGGTGGGCCCGCCCGACGCGCCGTGCGAACGCCGCCAACAGTGCCGTCTTTCCCTGCCCGGCCTCGCCCGCGATGAGGCGTACCTGGCCGCGACCCGCCAAAGCCAGTTCGAGCGCGCGATCCAAGCGCGATAGCTCCCGATGACGTGCCACGAACGGCGCGCCGCCAACGTGTATCGCTGGAGGTGGTTCCAGACTTGCTGATCTCCTGTCGGCCGGTACGGCGCCTGTAGAGCCTGGCCGCGAGCCAGCCTGCCGAACGGCCGGGAAGTTTCGGCCGACGAGCCACGGGAACTCCGTGCCGGCCAGGCGGCTCTCCGGCGGGCGGTCCGACCAGCCCGAGCGGGCGAATGCCACAAAGGCGGCCGTTTCGGCGTCGGGAACCTGGAGGACCGATGCGAGCGAGGTCGCGACGCGCTTCGATGGGCGGCGCTCGTCGGCCTCGAGCTTGCGGATCGTCGATTCGGAGCAGCCTACGCGCTTCGCCAGCTCCGCTTGCGTCAGGTCCAGGATCCTCCGGCGTCGCGCCAGCCAGGGCCCGAACACGGGCTCTTCCGCGGCGAGATTGACAGCCATCCCACCCCTCCTGTGTTGGTGGCGTCCTCTCGTTCGAGGAGCCCAGTCTAGCACCGGCGACTTGGATGCTGGTGGCGGCGTGGGTGGCGGTCGGTGTGACGGCTGGCGCGACCACAGTGGTGGTTCGGGTGGCGGTCGGCGTGACCACGAACCGGTCGCTGCGGGCTGCAATGAGTCGATGCGAGGGAGGCACCATGCCGTTCGATCGGGGAAGCACGCAGTGGACCCTGTGGCGGGAGCGCAAGGCTCTCCTCAAACGCACGGCTCAACTGCGGGAGGTCGTGAGGAAGCGCGACGAGGAGCGGGCGGCGCACTCGAGGCCAGGGACGTGGTGGTTGCGTGTGGTGGCTTTGGGGCGCAGCGTCGCGCCTTGGAAGGCGCCGCCGTTCGGCAGGCTGGACGGCGCCGGAGAGAACTCCGCTCCGTTGTCGCGTGACGGCCGCTCCTGAGAGGGGCGACGTCGCGCCCCGCCACGCCCGCTATCAGAAGATCGCGCCCAGGAACTCCAGTGCCGCCAGCGCCGCCAGGTAGGCGGTGGTGCTGCCGGGGTCGACCATCGGGTTGGTCTCCATGACGTCGAAGGCCACGATCTGCGTGCGTTGCGCGGTTTCCCGCAGGAGCCGCCGCACCTCGCGGTAGTCCAGGCCGTCCGGCTCCGGCGAGGAGACGCCCGGCGCCAATGCCGGGTCGAAGGCGTCCATGTCGAGGGTGACGTAGCAGCGCGGGCACGATGCCAGCGCCTCCAGCAGGCCTTCCCAGCTCGCGGGGGTGCGCAGCTGCTCGCGGGTCAGCACCAGATTGCCGTTCGCCAGCGCGTCGCGATAGGCATCCTCAGGGGTGCGCGGACCGCGGATGCCAACCTGCAGGATGCGCCCCACGCCGGACGTCTCGGACGCGCGCCTGAGCGGGCTGCTGCTGGTGTGCGGGTTGCCGGCGACGTCGGCGGTGAAGTCGAGGTGGGCGTCGATCTGCAGCACGCACAGCTCGGCGGGCCCGTCCGCGCCGCCCGCGGCCAAGGCGCGCACGGCGGCTCCGGTGGCGGAGTGGTCGCCGCCGAAGACGACCGGGAAGGCGCCTGCGTCAACCAGGCGCCCGACCGCAGCCTCCACGGCGGCCAGGCTGGCGGCCGGGTCGCTGCGGAGCACGTTCACGTCGCCTGCGTCCACCAGGCGCCGGCCGGCCAGCAACCGGCGGCCACGTTCGACATCGAAGTAACCCTCGGCGCCGATGGGCCCGAGCCGCGTGGACGCCTCGCGCACGGCGCGCGGACCGAAGCGCGCCCCCGGCCGGTAGCCGACGCCGAGGTCGTGCGGTACGCCCAGGAAAGCGATCGTTCCGTCGGCGTCGTCCAGGCCTTCGAGTAGAGGCGCCTTGTAGAACGTGGCGACGCCGGTGGGGCTGAGCTCGCCCGGGTCGCGCCCGCTCATGCCGGCGCCGCCCGCTGCCAGGCCACGCGCCCGCCGGCGATCACGCTCGCGGCGAGGTTGGTGCCGTAGTGGTAGGCGAGATAGGGGTAGCTCGGTGCGTCGTAGAGCACCAGGTCGGCGCGCTTGCCGACCTCGATGGAGCCGACCTCGGTGCCCAGGCCGAGGGCGTGCGCGGCGTTGATGGTGGCTGCCACGATGGCCTCCTCCGGTGACAGGCGCAGCTGCAGGCAGGCGAGGTTGAGGATCATCTGCATGGACTCGGTCGGGCTCGAGCCCGGGTTGGCATCGGTCGCCAGCGCTACCGGCACGCCGCCGTCGATCATGGCGCGCGCCGGCGCGTAGCGGCTTCCCATCAAGCTGAAGGTCGTGCCGGGCAGCAGCACCGCCGGGACGCCGGCGTCGGCCATGCGCGCCAGCCCGTCCGTCGAGGCGTAGACCAGGTGGTCGGCCGAAGCCGCGTCCAGCTCCGCGGCCAGCCCGGCGCCGCCCCAGTCCGCCAGCTCGTCGGCGTGGAGCTTGGGCGTCAGGCCGTGGGCCCGGCCCGCCTCCAGCAGTCGCCGCGACTGCCGAAGCGTGAACACGCCCGCTTCGCAGAACACGTCGCAGAACGTCGCGAGCCCCGCGCCGGTCACGGCCGGGAGCATCTCCTCGACGACGAGGTCGAGATAGTCGTCGGGATGGCCTTCGTATTCCGGAGGCACGGCGTGCGCGGCCATGAAGGTGCGCAGCGTGCGCACGCCGTGGCCGTCGCCGGCGCGCCGGGCTGCGCGAAGCTGCTTGAGCTCGGTGGCGGTGTCGAGACCGTAGCCGCTCTTCATCTCGAGCGTCGTGGTGCCGTGGGCGAGCGCGGTGTCGAGCCGTGCTCGCGCCTGCTCGGCCAGGGCACCCTCGTCGGCGGCGCGGGTGGCGGCGACGGTGGCGAGGATGCCGCCTCCCGCCTGCAGGATTTCCAGGTAGCTTGCGCCGCGA
This sequence comes from uncultured bacterium, assembly GCA_964407955.1. Classification (GTDB taxonomy): domain Bacteria; phylum Deinococcota; class Deinococci; order Deinococcales; family Trueperaceae; genus JASBRS01. The sequence goes on from CAYOXR010000572.1 coordinate 7,236, forward strand.
AGCCGCAATGGGAACTCACGCTCGCGGCTGCCGGCGTAGACCAGGTGCGTGTGCGGGTCCACGAAGCCCGGCAGCACGACCATGCCGCGGGCGTCGATCAGCTGCGCATCGCTCGCGATCGATACCGATCGTTCTACCTCATCGCTGTGGCCGACGGCGATCACCGTCTCGCCCGACACCGCCACGGCCCCGTCCTCGATCAGCCCCACCTCGGCGAGGCGCGAGCCGGTGGCAGGCGCCTGGCTGAAGCCGGCAACGCTCAGCAACTGATCGGCGTGCCGAACCAGCAAGCTGGCCTTGGCGGTGCCCCGGTTCGCAGCGGGCGCGCCGCGGGGTCGCGCGTCCATCACCGTCGACCGGTCTCGAGCATGGGCAGGTCGATGCCCTTGGCGCGCGCAGTGTCGATCGCCTGCGGGTAGCCGGCGTCGGCGTGACGCATCACGCCGCTGCCCGGGTCGGTGGTGAGCACGCGCTCGAGGCGCTCGGCGGCCTGAGGCGTGCCGTCGGCCACCACCACCATGCCGGCGTGGATGGCGTAGCCGATGCCCACGCCGCCGCCGT
>CAYOXR010000573.1:0-4359 GCA_964407955.1 uncultured bacterium
GACGTCGTGAACCAGAACGTGAACAGCGCGCTGGCCATGACGAAGTCGGACATCCAGTCGCTGCGTAACGCGGTGCAGGGCGTTGCTTCGGACGTCGCCTCACAGGGGGTACGCCTCTCGTCGGCGGAGAGCGCCATCGCAAGCCTCTCCGACGATGTGACGGCGAACAAGTCGTCCATCGCCTCCAACACGAACCAGATCGCGGCCAATGCCTCGCGGCTCGACAAGATCGAGCAGGAGATCAGCAGCCTGCAGTCGGCCGCAGGGCAGCCGACGACCGCTGCTCCTGCTACGGGCGGCGTGAGCCCCGCGGTCCTTCGTGACCTGCAGAACCAGATCGCATCGCAGCGCGTCGCCATCGATACCGCGCAGGCCCAGGCCGACGCCGCGGCCAAGCGCGCCAACGACGCTCACGATCTGGCGAACCAGGCCATGTCGCAGGCGCAGCAGAACGCGGCTGCGCTGGCGGCCGCGAACACCGCGCTGCAGAACCTGACCAACGAGGTCAACAAGCTGCAGAGCCAGGCGGCAGCTCCGGCTCCGGCCGCGCCTGCCGCTCCGGCGACGCCTGCGGCGCCGGCGCCCGCTGCGCCTCCGACCCTTGGCGGGCTCCCGGGTGATGTCCAGCGCAACACCAGCGACATCGCCAACATCCGCCAGTTCGTCATCCTGCTTCGTCGCGACCAGGTCGCCCTGCGCGATCGCGTCTCCGCACTGGAGGCCAGCGACACGCAGCAGAGCAAGGACATCGCCAGCCTGACCAAGCGCGTCACCGCGCTCGAGAACAACCCGCTGGGGATCTCCGGCTCGATCGAGGTCACGTACGAGATGGCTCGGACCCTCGGCGGCTACTTCGACGTCGACCGCGCCTACGGCGTGGGCCTGACCAGCTCCATGGGCTCGTCCGTCTTCAGCTCGGGCGCTGCCGAGCTCAACGGCGACTCGCCGGGCGACAGCGGCTACCAGACCGACGTCGGCGAAGTCGCGCAGGACCGTCAGGACATCACGCCCAATAGCAACGGCATCAGCTCGACGCTGACGATCAACGTTGCCACGAACCTGAACGGCACGGGCAGCCCGAACGCGCTCAACAACTTCAAGGCCGTGCTGAGCCTGAGCCTGCTGAAGGCCACGGGCCTGACCATCACGAACCCCGATGGCAGCACGCCGACCTGCGCCGGCCCCAACCCGTGCAGCAGCCCCTCGCTCGACAACGGCGGCAGCCTCACCGAAGGCTACGTCATCCACGTGGACGACTTCACGACCACGTTCGGGCCGATCGGCGCTGCGCCGCTCACCTTCTCGTTCGGCACCGCCGTCGAGACGACGTTCACCCCGTACCTGGTGAACACGAGCGACCCGGGCTTCGTGGCCTCGGTGACCTCGCCCGACTTCCTGAAGTTCATCAACCCCAGCCTCACGGTCGAGTACACCGCGCCTACCACGGCGCAGGACGGCTCGACGCTGGCGAACGTCTTCACGCGCGGCGCGCACCTGTCCCTGAACCCGCTCAAGGGCGTCACGGTCGGCGGCAGCTTCGTGCAGGCCGCGGCCAACGCGGGCGACAAGGGCAACGTCAACGCTGACAACATCACCAACACCGTCTACGGCGTCGACGCCAACGCCAGCGTCAGCATGTTCAACCTCGCCTTCGAGTGGGACCAGGGCAGCCAGGTCAACCAGACCGGTGCGGCCACGCCGTCGAACATGCTGCTCTACGCCAAGCTGAACGTCGACGGCAGCAGCCTGCCGATCATCAACAGCTTGGACGTCAACTATCGCGACATCCCGCAGACGTGGGAGAATGGCAATAACGTCAACTACGCCATGATCTACGACGCGGGCAACAACAGCAGCAACTACCCGTTCGCGATCGAAGACGGCAACGGCGACCTGGTCGGCCAGAAGGGCTACGGTGCCAGCGCGGACCTGAGCCTGTTCATCCTGGACGTCTCGGGCTACTACGACAACTACAGCTTCAACACCGGTGCTGACACCGTGACGGCCTACGGCGCCGACGCGACGGCCAACCTGTTCGCCGGCTTCAGCCTGAGCGGGTTCTTCCACAGCGTGACCCTCGACGGTACGGTGGTCAACAACCTGGAAGACAACTACGACAACACCGGCACCCCGGTCATCGGCACCGACGTGTCGCTCGACCACAACTACGACACCGGCTTCGGCGTGACGCTGAAGCACGACGGCACGGCGTCCAACGCGCTGATCCCGAACCTGAACCTGTCGGCGACCTACAGCCAGACCGGCCAGAGCTACGGCATCCGCACGATCGACGTCTCGGGCGACTACAAGCTCAGCGTGGCGTTCGTGACGCTGACCCCGTATGGTGAGTACAAGACCGTCTCGTACGCTTCGACGTACACGCAGAACAACGACGGCACGACCACCATCCAGGGCGGCGCCGGCTTGACGACGACGCCTCTGTCGGTGCCTCTGGCGCCGAGCCTGCTGGGCGCGGTGAACTACCGCACCACCAACCACACGGGCGCCGGTGCACCCGGGACGCAGAACCCGTTCACGTCCACCGAGTTCCAGTGGAGCGTCGGCGTGATGCTGAACAAGTTCCTGTTCCCGCACAGCACGCTGACCGCCAAGTACGGTTCGTGGAGCGGCCAGAACATCGAGTTCGCGACGCAGACCGGCGGCGTCAACTGCTACGACTCGGCTGGCAATACCAGTCAGTGCAACGACATGGCCACCGACATCTCCAACGGCGACGTGGCTCCGTCGACGGTGGGCTCGGACAGCCACCAGTCGGTCAACGGCTACGAGGTCAGCTGGAACTACTACGACCTCGTGCTGTCGTACGGCAACTACGTCAACAGCCGCCAGGCCTCGGGCGCCGGGGCGTCCAGTCAGTCCTCGGCCGAAGCCTTCAAGATCTCCTACACCGTCAACTTCTGATCGACGTGTAGGGCATTCGGCGTAGACACGCCAAATCAGGGAGGGCCCCGCTCCGGCGGGGCCCTTCTCTTGGTGCTGGTGGCCGCGGTCGGGTGGGGCCGCGCGGCCCCAGCGGATACGGCTCAGGCGATGACGCGCAGCGACGCCGGCCGGACCTCGAGCGTGAACGCCGCTGCCGACGGCAGCGCTTCCCCTTCGACATGCCCCGGCTGCAGCCGCTCCCAGGCGAGCCGCACGCGTCTGCCGCGTGCCAGGTGCACCGCCGGGTGGCCCAGGTGGCGCCCGCGCATGACCTTGGGCAGCAGCGCCAGGGTGCCGGCGCGCCCCAGCTCGCCGGCCACCACTACGTCGAGCAGGCCGTCGTCGTTGGCCGCCCCGGGGACGAACAGGAAGCTTCCGCCGGTGCGGGGCCCGAGCTGCGTCGACACCAGCAAGGAGCGGCCGCGGTAGACGAGCGCGTCGTCCACCCACACCTCGACCGGTACGGGGTCGAGGGCCCTCAGTGCGTCGAGCACGCCCCACAGGTAGGCGGCCACGCCCTTGAGCAGCCGTGGGGCGCGGGCCACGCGGGCCGCCACGTCGGCGTCGAAGCCCACGCCGGCGGCGTTGACGAAGGGCTCGCCGTTGACCACGCCGGTGTCCACCAGGTGGGCACGGCCGGCCAGCAGCCGGCTCAGCGCGCCATCCAGGTCGTCGCGGCGCAGGCCCATCGCGAAAGCGAAGTCGTCGCCGGAGCCCACCGGCAGCAGGCCCAGCGTGCGCTTCGAGCCGAGACACGCCTTGGCGACCTCGTGGGCGGTGCCGTCACCGCCGACCGCCACCACGGTGGCATCCACGGGAAGCGCCTGCGTCAGCGCCGTGGCGTGCCCTGGCGCCTCGGTCCTCAGCACTTGGTAACCGGCGCCGTGGGCGTCGAGGTAGGCGCACGCGTGTGCCAGCGCAGGCGCCGCCCGCCCGCGCCCGGCGACGGGGTTGTAGACCAGATGCAGCACGGCCGCGGCGATTCTATCCAATGGGGCGGAGCGCACGTTGTGCGCTTTCCACGGAGGCGACCGGCGCACGTGCCTAGACTGGGGCATGCCGTCCACCGCAGAGCTGTTCGACCTGTCCCGGGTGCCGGAGCCGCTTCGCACGCTGCTGGACGTGGACGCCCCCTGGGAGGTGCTGCCTCGGCTCGACGCCTGGTTGGCGGAGCTGGCGCCGAATGGCGGTGGTGGCGAGGTGCATCCCACGGCCGTGCTCGAGGGCCCCGTCTACGTGGCCGAGGGCGCGCGGGTCGGTCCCTTCGCTTACCTCCGCGGGCCGGTGTACCTGGCTGCCGGCGCCGAGGTCGGCCACGCCGCGTTCATCCGCGGCCCCGTGGCGCTCGGTCCCGGTGCCAAGGTCATGCACGCCAGCGAGGTGAAGCGGTCGCTGCTGCTCGGCGGCGCCAAGGCA
>CAYOXR010000574.1:0-3957 GCA_964407955.1 uncultured bacterium
CTGCGCTCACCGCGTCGCCGCCGCTCGCGACGTCCCTCGCGAAACGCCCCGCCGGCGGCTCGCCCCGCCGAAGGCCGCTCGCCGGCGGCTCCGGCCCGCGTGACTCCCGTCCTTGCGGCTCCGGCCGTCGCGCCTCCAGCCCTCCGGCTCAGGCGCCGGCCGGATTCTGCGCGGCTCCGCCACGAGGATAGCCCGGCAGGCCGGTCCACGGCCCTTGCCGGCGGCCGCGAGTGGCAGCGCGCCTGTCGCCCGGCGACGCGCTTCCGGCGGTGCACTTCCTGCGGCGCGCTTCCGGCACCGGGCGCGCACCCGAAGCGAGACACGCGCCCGGGGCGAGGGCTCGGCCGCTCGCCCCGGGCGCCGGCTCAGTGCTCCAGTGCGGCGCGCAGCCGCTCGAACTCCTCGACGCCGATCTCGCCTTTGGCCAGGCGGCGCCTCAACACCTCCATGGCATCGCCGCGCGCGCCCAGCCAGCGCTCGAAGGGCGTCTCGTCGCTCGCCTCCTCGCCGCCGAGCGCCCCGCGCAGCCGCTCGAACTCCTGCGCGTCGATCTCGCCGCGCGCCAGCCGAGCGCGCGCCTCGTCGAGCGCGTCGTCACCGAACCAACCGCGGCGGCGGTGCCGGCCGCGGTAGCCGTAGTCGCCGCGATGCCAGCCGCCGCAGCGCGGCCCGCGGTAGCCGAACCCGCCCCTGAACAGGAAGCGCAGCACCCACACCACGACCAGGATGAACAGGATGGTGCCTATGAAATTGAGGAACCCCAGGCCGAAGCCGAGTCCGGGTCCCCAGCCGTACGCAAGGGCCATCGTGAGACTCCTTCCTCGGGGCCGGCGCCGAAGCCTCGGGCCCGTCCCGATGCCTCGACGTTAGGGCCGGCGCCATGAAGCGCGCCCGCGCCGCGCGTGAATGCCACGTGAACGCGGGGCGGCCGGCCCCGAGGGCGTTCCGGCGACCGGAAGGCGGCGCCGCCCCGCCGGGGCCGGGTCGCGGCACCCGCAGCCACACGCCCGCCAGCCGGGGCCCGCCGACATGCGGTCGGCGGCCGGCGCCCGACGCCAAACACCCCGCGTCAGGCACCCGACCTCAGGCACCCGACCTCAGGCAGCCGGCACGGGCCGCTCGCGAACGCCTTCCGGGCTCAGCGGCGACGCCGGAAACCGGTGAAGATCCCGCCCGAGAAGCCGCTGATGCCGAGCATGAAGCCGAAGTCGTACCAGAGCCCGGCGTTGGGGAAGGCGTAGATCCTCAGGTCCCCCGTGAACAGGCTGACGATGAAGGTGATGGGGGCGATGAACCCCTGCCACAGCCCGAACCAGAAGCCGGGCAGGTGCTGGCCGGGGGTCACCGGCGGTTGCGTGGCGGTGCAGGCGGCCAGCGCCAGCACGCTCAGCGCCAGCGGCGCCGCGAGGCGCAGCAGCCTGCCGGCGCGACGCGGCGCCTGGCCGGCGACGTCCGCTAGACGCCCCGGAGCCGTCTGCGTACCGGCACAGGCGGCTCGGGCACTGTTAGACTGGCTGCTCGGTTTCCGCATGCTTTCACTCCCTTCCCTCGACCCCAGCGCACGCGCCGCCGGTCCCGCGGCCCGCAGCCCCGCCGAGGCCCCGCGCCTCTCCAGCGAGGGGGGGGCGAAGTGAGCGGCCAGCGCACGCAGTGGCTGCTGGGCGCGGCCGTGACCGTGCACTTCACCGCCTTCAGCATGGCGCTCACGCTGGCGCCGCTGCTCGCCGTGGAGCTCGGCGCCTCGGCGGCCGTCATCGGCGTGCTCACGGCCTCGCTGTCGCTGCTGCCGCTGCTGCTGGCGCTGCGCACCGGCACCCTCATCGACCGCATCGGCTCGCGCGCCGGCCTGCTCGCCGCGTCGCTGCTGCTGGCGGCGGCGCCGCTGGCGGTGGTCGCGCACCCGGCCATCGCCACGCTGCTCGTCACCGAGGTGCTCCTCGGCCTGGCCAACCTGCTGGCCGTGGTCGCCGGGCAGACGTTCACCGCCGGCCTCGGCGGGGGCGAGCGGCCGGAGGCGAACGTCGGCCTGTACGCCACGTACGTGGGCGCCGGCCAGGTGGTCGGCCCGCTCGTCGCCGGCCTGCTTGCCGACTGGCACGGCTACCCCGCCGCCATGGCGGTCACCGCGGTCGTGGCGCTGGCGGCATTCGCCGTCACCTGGCTGCTGCCCCCCACGCCCGTCGCGGCCGCTGAGGCGCCCGCCGCCGGCCCTGTACGCGAGCTCGGCCGCGCCCGCTCGCTGCTGGCCAGCGCCGGCGTGCAGATGGCGGTGGTCTTCACCTTCGTCACCGCCTTCGCGCAGAGCGTCTTCGTGTCGTTCTTCCCGGTCATCATGCAGGCGGCGGGCGTGGCCGCCAGCACCATCGGCGTTCTGCTGGCGCTGCGCGCGCTCGTCTCGACGGTGCTGCGTCCGTTCCTGCCGGCCGCCGTGCAGCTCCTCGGCGATCGCCGCCGCGCGCTTGTCACGATGGTGGTCTTGCTCGCGGTGCCGTTCGCGGCCATCGGCGCCGACCAGGCGCTCGTCGTCGTCGCCTTTGCCAGCGTCCTGGCGGGCGTGGCGTGGGGCCTGGCGCCGCCGCTGTCGATCGTGATGGTCATCGACGGCGCGGCCAGGGCGCAGATCGGCTTCGCGCTGGGCGTGCGCTTCGGCATCAACCGCCTGGCGCAGCTCCTGGGCCCGCTGGCGATCGGCCTCATCGCCGACGGCCTGTCGCTGCCGGCCGGCTTCCTGACGTGCAGCGCCCTCATCGCCGGCTCGATCCTGTACCTCGGCACGCCCGGCGGCCGGGCGTCGAGCCCCGGGCCGTAGGCCGGCGCCAGGCGCCGGGCGCAGCGCGCGGACGTCAGTTCGGCACCCGAGTGCGCGCCGACACCGCTTGGCGCGGCACCTGCACGCCGGCCCTGATGGCGTTCGCACCGGCCGCGCGCCGCGCCCACTGCTCGGCGCGCTCGAGCTCGCCGCTCCTCAGCGGGCCCTCGGTGCTGTCGACGAAGAAGCCCTCGTGCCGCGCCGCCGGTGTGCCGCCGGCGCGGCGCAGGGCCGCCTCGATGCGCGGCGCGGCGTAGGCCGACGGGCCGAACAAGCGCACCATGAAGCTCAGAAGCCAGTTGTGCGCCTCGGCGATCACGATGCGCGTGTCGAAGGCGGCGACGCGCACCCCTTCCAGGCTGCCTCCGGGCAAGCGCCCGAGCAGCTCGCTCACGGCCGGTAGCGGACGGAAGCGTTGGGTGGGAGAGCCGACGAACAGCAGCTCCGCCTCCGCCAGCCGCTCCGGGGTGGCGCCCGCCACCGGCATCACCGCCACCTCGTCGTCACCGCGCAGCGCGTCGCCGATGGCCGCCGCTACCCGCGCGGTGTTGCCGAACATGGAGTCGTAAACGACCAGGACTTTCATACCCACCTCCCAGAGCGCCGGCGGCCCGCGCCGACGGGTCCGACCGGCCACGCCTCCCACGCACGCCGATCGTGCACGCCGGCCCCGGCGCACGCCAGGGGAGAGTTGCCACGCGCGCCGTAGGAGAAAGCCCGACACGCCCCGACGAGGCGCCTGCCCGTAGCGCCAGAAGGCCGTCTGGAAGGGACATTTCACCCGTGAGAGACGGTGCCCTTTTGCGCTGGAGTTGCCGCGATCCGAGAAGCGGACGGGGGATAGCAGGTGGGCATACGCGTCGCTCGGAGGGCGGGAGACCACTTTGGGGGTCCGGTGGCCGCGTTCGGCCCCGGCTCGCTCCGGCGCCAGGCTCACGGACGAGGAACGGGTATGAAGAGGCTTTGGGTGTTGATGCTGGCGGCGCTGCTCACGGCGCCAGCGGTGGCGCAGACGAAGCCGAAGATCGGCTTCCTGCCGGGCACGGTCGATCCTTTCTACCAGTGATGGAGAAGGGGGTGCGCGACGCCGCCAGGGACCTCGGCATGGACGTCGTCGTGCAGATCCCCTCCACCTGGGGGCCGACGGC
>CAYOXR010000575.1:0-1928 GCA_964407955.1 uncultured bacterium
GCATCCTTATCGCGCTCGTCACGCTCCTGCCGTCGGTCCGCCGCTCCTGCCGGCTCACACCGCCAGTCCGCTAGCCCGTGCAGGAATCGGGGCCCCTCGCGAGGAAACGATCAAGTCACAGCGCACCTTGGCCGATAGGCAGAGCTGTGGCCAGCGGGAGTCACCGGTGCAAGCATCCATGCGGGAGAGACCCAGGTTGTTTCTCACATTCGCCGAGGCCGACCTCGGCAAGGTGAGACCAGTAGCGGCGCAGCTGCGCCGCCAAGGACGCGTGTCCCTCGATTACGCCGTCCCCGCCGAGCCTTTCACGGCCCAGCGCTCGTACCTGATCCGCGCCAGCTTGGCCGTTCGCATCCAGCGCTGCTGCGGTGCTCTCTGCCTGCTCGGAGCCCAGACGCATAGGAACGACTGGGTGCAATGGACCCTGCACGCGGCGCATGAGATGAGCCTGCCGCTGATCGGAGCCCCACTGGAGGGAGCCGCCCCGGCCGAGGCCGCCGATCTGCTGGCAGGCCTCGGAGCCGAGCTCGTCCCCCTCTCGACCGACGCCGTGGTACAGAAGCTCGCACCGCCGCCCATCCCTCTGGAGCGTACGCTCGACAACCCCGTTGCCTTCGCCCTGCGGCTCATGCGACAGCCGCTACACTGAAGGGTGGCGCCGCGATCGGCACCACGTGACGCGCCGGCACCCACCGAGGCGTCGATCGGCCGCGAGCGCGAGTCGACGAGCGCCGGGCGACACGGCCTTGCCCATCAGGCTCGTGGAGCCCACGTTCTCGCCCGAGCGTGCGCGGGTACCCTGAGCCCGACAGAGCGCGAACCGCCGTCTTCGGCGACAACGCGACCGTCGCCGACGACATGCGAGGAGAGTGACGCATGACCAAGCTTCCCGACGATCTACGAGACTTGCTGGCGAAGGGCCACAGCGTGTGGGTCGCCACCGTCAGCGCCGACGGCATGCCCAACGTCGCGATCAAGAGCAGCGGTGCGCTTCTGGACGACGAGCACATCTACTTCGCCGACATGTTCAGCCGCAAGACCCGCGACAACCTCATTCAGAACGGCCGCGTGGCCGTCGGCATCCACGACGGCGAGCGGCGCATCGCCATGCAGGTGAAGGGTCACGCCGAGCTCGTCGACAAAGGCATCCAGTTCGCCCAGGCCAACGAGCGCCTGGCTCGTCTGAGCGATGAGATGCACCTGCCGCCCATGAAGTACCTGGTGCGGATCACCGTGGAGTCGGTATGGGACATGACGCCCGGCCCCCACGCCGGGGAGCAGATCCGCTAGATACGGCGAGGGAGACGCCCGTGGATGAGCTCATTCGCGCGATCCCCAAGGCTGAGCTGCACGTGCACATCGAGGGCACCCTCGAGAGGGAGATGATGTGTGAGCTGGCGCAGCGCAACGCGGTGGAGCTGCCTCAGGCCTGTACGGTGGCGCCGCACGACGCCTACCGTTTCACCGATCTGCAGTCCTTCCTCGACCTCTACTACGAGGGGGTCGGCGTGCTCCGCAGCGCCCGGGATTTCGCCGACCTCGCGGCCGCCTACGCGCGCCGCGCGCACGCCGACGGCGTACGCCACGTCGAGGGGTTCTTCGATCCCCAGAGCCACCTGACCCGCGGGGTTCGCTTCGGCACCGTGGTGGAGGGCCTCCGGCGGGCGCTCGTCGACGCCGAGCGTGAGCTCGGCGTCAGCTCCCGCCTCATCATGTGCTTCCTCCGCGACCAGAGCCCCGCGAGCGCCATGGTCACGCTCGAGACGGCGCGGCCCTATCGCCATCTGATCGCCGGCGTTGGGCTCGACTCGGCGGAGGCGGGCCACCCGCCGAGCGACTTCGCCGAGGTCTTTCGCGCCGCTCGACACGCCGGCTTCGCCGCCGTGGCCCACGCCGGCGAAGAAGGCCCGGCTGAGTACGTCGCCGAG
>CAYOXR010000576.1:0-2003 GCA_964407955.1 uncultured bacterium
CAGCTTCGACCTGGAGGACTTCCTTGCCCAGCTCGCCGAGCTGCGCAAGATGGGGCCGGTATCCAACATACTGGAGATGCTGCCCGGGGCCTCAAAGCTGGCCCGGCAGCTGCCCGAGGGCACCGTGACGCACAGCACAACGGATCATGGGTGTCGGCAGAGGAGGACGCATGGCCCATCCCAAGGGCGTCCTGATCGAGCGTCTCCAGAAGGCGGGTATGGCGCGGCCGGAGTTCCGCAGCGAACGCACCGGCCCCGACCATCAGCCCACCTTCCTCAGCGACGTCGTGGTCGACGGGCAGGTGCTGGGGACCGGTCAGGGCAATAGCAAGCGCGAGGCCGAGCGCCGCGCCGCCCAGGAGGCGCTGGCGGCGCTCGACCAAGCAGGACCGGCCGACCTGACGGACGGAGGCAATCTGGCACGAGAGGACGATTCGGCAGGGGAACCGCCTTTCGAAGGCCCGTGGCCGGTCTTCGAGGCGGTGCTCGCCAGCAGCCTGCAGGTGGCCGACCACCGCATCCCGGAACATCTGCGCGGCCACGAGGCGCGGCTCGCCGTCCGCGACTTCGCGCTGGCGCTGTACAAGGACGTGCTGCAGGACCTTGGCGACATCGTCGAGGAGGATGCCGAGGGGGAGTGAGGGCGCCCGCCGGCGGGCAGCAAGGCTCGAGCGGAATGGGGCGCGTCGCCCTCGGCAACTAGCTGGCGGCGTGATCCTTCGCGTAGTGCTCGATGCGCTTGAGCTCGGCGGTGGCCTTCTCGCGCACCAGCATCTCGCGAAGGCGCTCGCCTCCCGCGAAGTCGGCGAGGCCTTGCGCCTCGATGATGTCGAGCATCTTGGCCGCGAAGGCGCGAAGCGGCGTGGCGACCGGGAGCGCCTCGGCAACCCCGGCATCGGCCATGCTCAGCTCCAGCAGGTCGGAGGCGAGGCCGTCGACACCCGGCCGAACGCTCACCACCACGTCGCCGAAATCGGTGGCGATCAGGAAGCGGCGCGGCGCGTCGGGCATAGCGCAGAGCCTAGCACGCGACCCGGCCGCGCCGCCTTGGCGGCCGCTCCCGGGCGCGCCATGGCCGGGTGCTAGCATGGATGGAGCCTAGATTCGCGCATGCCCCTGGAGGCGCTCTTGTTCGTTCCGAGACCCGCCGGAGCGCGTCGGACCCCCCCACCCTCCGAAGACCGCTACCCGCCCGCTGCCGGGCCGCGCCTGCGCGCCGGCGGCGCACCGTTCGCGGCCGGGCACAGCCGGGCCGGGCGGTCGCCTCGAGGCCGCGGACGGCCATGAGCCAGCGCCGCCTCGAGCGCGACCTGGGCCTCTACGCCGTCGTCACCATCAGCGTAGGCGCCATGATCACGGACATCTTCGTGCTGCCCGGCCTAGCGGCCAAGATCGCCGGGCCGGCGGTGATACTCGCCTATCTGCTGGCCGGCCTCATCACGCTCCCGGCCGCCCTCAGCCAGTCGGAGATGGCCACCGCGATGCCGGAGGCGGGCGGCACCTACCTCTACGTAGACCGTGCCCTGGGCCCCATGCTCGGCACCATCGCCGGCATCGGCGTGTGGTTCTCGCTGGTGCTCAAGAGCGCCTTCGCGCTGGTGGGCCTGGGCGCCTACCTGCGGCTCTTCGTCGCGCTGCCGACCAAGCCGGTAGCGCTGGCGCTGGGGCTGCTGGTGCTCGTCGTCAACGCCCTGGGCGTGAAGCAGACCGGACGGCTACAGGCGGTGATCGTCACCGCCGTACTGGCCGTGATGGTGCTGTTCGTGCTGCGCGGCGCCGCGGTGGTCGACACGCATCGCTACCAGCCCTTCCTCGGCCACGGCCTGCAGGGCTTGCTTGCCGCCACAGGCTTCGTGTTCGTCAGCTACGCCGGGGTGACCAAGATCGCCAGCGTTGCCGAGGAGGTGCGGGCGCCGGGTCGCACCATCCCGATCGGCATCCTGCTCAGCCTTGGCATGATGATGGCGGTGTACACGGCCCTCATCTACGTCGTGGTGGGGACC
>CAYOXR010000577.1:0-2323 GCA_964407955.1 uncultured bacterium
CCTTCAACACCCCGGTCGGCGTCGCGGTGGATCCCAGCGGAAACGTCTGGGTCGTCAACAATGGCGGCAACAGCGTGACGGAGATCCCCGCCGCCACCCCCAACACCCCCAACGTGTACTCCGCCAGCAGCTACGCCTTCAACAACGCCTATCTGATCGCGGCGGACGCCAGCGGCAACATCTGGGTTGCCAACGTCGACGGGAACAGCGTGACGGAGATCCCCGCCGCCACCCCCAACACGCCCAACGTGTACAACAACACCACCGGCAGCTACGCCTTCGTGAAGCCGTTCGGCATCGCGGCGGACCCCAGCGGCAACATCTGGGTTGCCAACGGTGATCCGAGCGGTGGGAACAGCGTGACGGAGATCCCCGCCGCCACCCCCAACACCCCCACCGTATACACGGGCAGCAGCTACGCTTACGACAGCCCGTATTGCATCGCGTCAGACGCCAGCGGCAACGTCTGGTACACGAACTACAACGGGGCCAGTGTGGCCGAGATGCCCTGAAGGCTACGTCGCAGCGATTCTCGTCGGGCGTCCGCTCAAGAAGCCCGGGCGCCCGGCAGGTGGTGCCTGCCGGTGCCACCGGTGCCGGCTAGACCTCCAGTCGACGGCAGACGAGCCCGGCGGGTGAACCGATCTCGGCCCTTGTCCGTGTGCCCCGACCGGGGCGACGCTTAGGCAGTCAAGGGGACCGATCGGTTCACGCGCTCGGCTCCGCGCGGCCAACGCCCTCCCTGTAGCTGACGAGCTCGGTGCGAGCCCGATGGCGCGCCTTGGCGCGCGCTCGCCGGCGTTGCTGGCGCTATGGTGGGTTGCGTGGAGCGGCCGATCCGGGGCGGTCGGCATCGCCCCACGCTCGTGATCGCCTCGGTGCCCACACCGCATGGTCGTCACAGCGCGTCGCGAGCAACTTGCTCCCGGACATGCGCGTTGAAGGATCCTGCGTGCTCGATCTCGGCCCGGAGCTTCTCCGGATCGGTGATGATCCGCCGAAGCTGATAGGCGTTGACGCGCGACTTCAGTTCGATCGGCAGCCGCGCGTGAGGATCGGCTTCATCGATCTCGTCGATGTCCCAGGTGTAGAGCGGGAACTGGGCCTCGACGCGTTCGGCCGCGGCCCCGCTGGACGGGCCCCGGTCCCGTTGCTGAAGGACCAGCCCCGAAAGCGCCGCGTTGTCCTGCTCTCGCAAGCACAGCTTTTCCAGCAGGCTGAGGTTGTGCCACTGCCGGAAGTCTTCGTCTGTGACACCCTGCCTCTTCAGGCGCTCCAACAGATGCTGCGCTTTGGGATCCGAAGTGGCCGCCTCGAGGATCCTGTCACCATCCCCTTCTCGGTACAGATCTGCTGCTCGTCCCATTCGTTTGGCCTCTTGCTTCGCGGCGTCGAGCATCTGACGTCCCAGCCGGCGGCCTTGGGCCTTCGACATGCCCATGCCCTCGAGCGCCTCCTGCACTTCCGCCACGAGCCGTCGCTCGAGTCGGCGCCTATTGGTACCTGAATCGAACAGATCAGACATGATCCCCCCACAAGACGCTCCCGCAGCAGGCGGGTCACGGACCACCGGCCGCACATCGGGCGGGCCGCCGCGAAGCAACAACGTCGTCGGCTGCCCGCAATCTGAATCTAGCAGAGTCGGCTCTGGCCAACGTGTTCGGTGCGGGCCACGAGCGCAAGCGGCGTGCGTCCGGGCCGCGTACGTGAATCGCGCTCTGGCTCGTGGATGAAAGCGCAGGTCCGGAGAGCCCGGGCCACGCCCCGACCACTGACCCGCGTTGCGAAGACCGCTGGATGACGAGCCCCGCCAAGCGCGAACGGGCTCACCGCCCCCACTGCCAACGTTCCCAGGCAGCTCAATGCCTCCTCGGGGAGCGTTTGCACCTGTCGGTGGGGGGATTAGGACCGTAGATTGAATGGCTGCGGACACCCGTCTTGCCTTTGTGGCGCTTGACGAGCTGCGTTGACTGAGGACTGCGGCTCACCGGGCGTACTTGGGGGGACTTCATGAACCGTTTATGCGTGCGTGTTGGCGGCGCCCTGCTTCTGGGGTTGTCGTCCGTACTGGTCGTCGCGCTGCCGGCGTGTGGCACGGCCAGCGGTCCAAAGCAGACACCACTTGTCGCCGCCGGCGAGGATCACTCACTGGCGGTCGAGAACGTCGGCACCCTGTGGGCCTGGCGCTACAACGGCCACGGGCAGCTCGGCGACGGCACCACCACCAGCAGTAGTGCGCTTGTGCAGGTCACCGGACTGACCAACATCACCGCCATCGCCGCCGGCGAAAATCATTCGCTTGCGCTGAAGAGCGACGGCAGCG
>CAYOXR010000578.1:0-1836 GCA_964407955.1 uncultured bacterium
GAGGTCGCGCCGCTGGCGTTCATGCGGGGCCGCACGCTCAATGATGCCTTCATCATCCTCGACGAGGCCCAGAACACCACCCCCGAGCAGATGAAGATGTTCCTGACGCGCATGGGCTTCAACAGCAAGGTCGTGGTGACGGGCGATACCACCCAGACGGACCTGCCCGGTGGCGTCCAGAGCGGTCTGTCTACCGCGGCATCGATCTTGCAGGGCATCCAAGGGATCGACTTCATCACGTTCAGCAAGGCCGACGTGGTTCGCCACCCGTTGGTCGCGCAGATCATCAGGGCCTATGAGCAGCAGGGGTAGCTCCTCTCGCCGCCTCGACGCCCGCCTGTGGCTGTTGTTCGCCCTGTCGGTGGCCGCCGTGACGGCACTGTTGTTCAGCGTCTACGGCAGCCGCGGGGGCTCCTCGCTGACGGTCGGCGAGACCAGCCCACAGACCTTCGTGGCGCCGGTCGACACGCAGGTCATCGACCGCATCGCGACCGAACGCGAGCGCCAGGCGGCCAGGCAGCAGATCGGCACCATCTACACCAGCGACCCCCAGCTCCAGAACCTCGTCACCAGCGCCGTCACCGCGTCGAGGCTGCCGCCCGGCGTGATCGACTACATCGTCAACGCGTACGACGATCCCAACGGCGTCAAGGCCGCGCAGATCCCGTCGCTCGTCAGCGCCGCCGTGGGCCGGGCACCGGCCGAGCAGCAAGCCGAGGTCCGGCGCCTGCTCCAGCACTATCTCGTCGCGACCTCGGTGCCCAACGCCGATCTCACGCAGGCGGCCCAGGACGCGGCCGCGTCCGCCGTACAGCCGGTCATGCAGTCGCTGCGCGCGGGCCAGGTGATCGTCCGCGAGGGCCAGCCGCTCACCCAGGACAACCTGCGCGTCCTCGAGGCGCTGGGGCTGTACAGCGCGCGTACGGCGCAGCTCAAGGGGACGTTCTGGATCTTGCTGGGCTCGCTGCTGGTGGCGTTGCTGCTCGGCGCACCGCTGCTATACGCGCGGCGCATCCTGGCGCTCGAGTTGAGCATGACGCAGCTCACCTTCCTGACCGTGCTCACACTGGCCGTTCTGGCCGTTCAGCGCCTGGCGCTGCTGGCGTCGGGCAACTTCCTGTTCGGCTTGCTGCTCCCACTGGTGGTGGCGGTTCTGGTGTCCGAGCCGGCCGGCCTCATGTGGGGGGTGTGGATGGCGCTGGCCGTCGGCCTGCTCAGCCCGCTCACGCCCCTGTTCGCCGTGGGCGGAACGCTCATCGGCTCGGTCGTGGCGTGCCTGCTGGTGCTGACGGTGCGCAGCCGCGTGGCCTTGCTGCTGGCCGGCGCGGTGGGCGGCGTGGCGAGCGGTGCCACCCTGGTGGTGCTGGTCTTCGTCAATGGCGGCATGACCGCGGGCGCCACCGCCCTAGGGGCGCTGTTCATGGTGGGGGGCGGCGTGCTGGCTGGCATTACCGCCCTGGGGCTGCTGCCACTGGCGGAGAGCGGCTTCGGATTCCTGACGGACTATCGCCTGCTGGAGCTTTCCAGCCCCACCAGCCCGCTGTTGCAGCGGCTCCTGATCGAGGCGCCGGGCACCTACCAGCACAGCCTGATCATCAGCAACCTGGTCGAGCAGGCGGTGCAGAACATCGGGGGCAACGCGTTGCAGGCGCGTGTCGGCGCGCTCTACCACGACGTGGGCAAGATGCGCCGGCCACACTTCTTCGTCGAGAACCAGTTCTCCGATGAGAACCCCCATGACCAGCTCAGTCCCCACCTCAGCTACCTCATCATCACCAGTCATGTTCGCGACGGGCTCGAGCTGTTGAAGGAGTTCAAGCTGCCGCGCGAGCTGGC
>CAYOXR010000579.1:0-6700 GCA_964407955.1 uncultured bacterium
TCGCCTTCTTGTAACATGTTCCCGCTTGCCGTCGTCGGGTTCCGGACGCTCCACTGCGGGCGATGCCGCGATACGGCCTCGCGCGTTCCGCACAAAGCGTCAGAACCGCTCGGTCACGGTCTTCATCTCCATGAAGCCGCGCAGGTAATCGGGGCCGCCAGCCTTGGCGTTGGTGCCGGACATCTTCAGGCCGCCGAACGGTTGCACGCCCACCAGTGCGCCGGTGATCTTGCGGTTGACGTAGAGGTTGCCGACCTCGAGCTCGCGGCGCGCTCGTTCGATGCGCGCCCGGTCGCGGCTGCACACGCCCCCGGTGAGGCCGTACATGCTGGCGTTGGCGATCTGAAGAGCATGCTCGAAGTCGCGCGCCTTCATGACCGACACCACCGGTCCGAAGATCTCCTCGCAGGCGATGGTTGCGCTCTGCGGCACCTCGGCGAAGATGGTGGGCTCGATGAAGAAGCCCTGCTCCGGATCGCCGGCCGCTCCGCCGCCGAGAACCAGCCGCGCCTCGTGCTTCCCGGTCTCGATGTAGCGCAAGATCTTGTCGTACTGCTTGCGGTTGATGACGGCGGCGACGTCGGCGTTCTGCTCCGCAGGGCCGACCGAGAGCTCCCGCGTGCGCGCCACGAAGGCGTCGAGGAGCTCGTCGTAGATGGCTTCGACGGCGATGAGCCGGCTCATGGCAGAGCACTTCTGGCCCTGGAAGCCGAACGCGCTCGCTACCGCGGCGTCGACCGCAGCGGCGATGTCGGCGGTCTCGTCCACGATGAGCGCGTCCTTGCCACCCATCTCGGTGAACACCCGCTTCAACCAGTTCTGGCCCGGCTGCACCTTGGCCGCCCGCTCGTTGATGCGCATGCCGGTGGCAACCGAGCCGGTGAAGTTGATGAAGCGTGTCTGCGGGTGGTCGACCAGCGCGTCGCCCAGATCGGCGTCATCGCCCGTCAGGAGGTTGATCACACCGGCCGGAAAGCCGGCCTCGGCGACGCATTCCATGAACTTCTGGGCGATGATCGGCGTCGACGGCGAGGGCTTGAGGATCACCGTGTTGCCGACCACCACCGGCCCCACCGTGGTGCCGACCAGGATGGCCAGCAGGAAGTTCCACGGCGGAATGACCACCCCCACGCCCATCGCCATGAGCGTGCTGGTGTTCTCCTCGCCCCGGAACGAATGGGCGGGGCGCGGCCCGGCCAGTTCGAGCGACTGCCGAGCGTAGTACTCGCAGAAATCGATGGCTTCCGCGACGTCGGCGATCGCCTCGAGATAGTTCTTGCTTGCCTCGAAGACCTCCCAGGAGGCCAGCTCCTCACGACGACGGCGCAGCACCGCCGCCAGCTTCACCAGCAGCCGCGCCCGGTGCGCCATGGGCAGGCCCGACCACGAGCGGAAAGCCTGTTGCGCCGCAGCCATGGCGGCCTCGATCTCGCTGGCCTTGGCCTTGGCGCTGCGGCCCACCACGCGTGCCGGCTGGCAGGGATCGATCGACTCGAGCCAGTCACCGGTCGTCACGCGCTCACCGCCGATCACCAGCGGGTAGTCGCGCCCCAGCTCCCCGCGCACCCGCTCCAGAACCGACCGGAACCGCGTCAGGGTGGCCTCGTCGGAGAAGTCCAGATAGCCTTCGTTTACGTAGGGTTCGAACAGCATGCTCAGGCTCCTTGGTGGTTGCGCCGCGGCCTCAGCCGGCGATGCCGCGCAGCACGAACGCCAGGTTGGCGGGCCGCTCGGCCAGGCGGCGGCTGAAGTAACCGTACCAGTCCTCGCCGAACGGAACGTACACGCGGATGGCGTGTCCAGCGGCCGCCAGACGGTCCTGCAACATCGGCTTCACGCCGAACAGCAGCTGGAACTCGTAGCGGTCCCCGCCGAGGCCGGCCCCCCGCACGAAGGCGGCCACCTCGGCCAGGATGCGCTCGTCGTGGGTGGCGACATTGACCTTGCCGCCGCCGTCGAGGGCGCGATACACCAGCTCGCGATAGGCCCTGTCCACGTCGGCCTTGTCCTGGTAGGCGACCTGGGCCGGCTCGTTGTAGGCGCCCTTCACGATGCGTATGGCTGGAACGGGATCGAGCGCCAGCAGCCGCTCGAGGTCCTCGCCCGTGCGGTAGAGATAGCTCTGCAGCACGGTGGAGAGCTGGCTGTGGCCAGCACCGTGGAGGCGCTCGAAGAGCGCCAGCGTGGCGTCGACGAAGCCGCTGCTCTCCATGTCGAGGCATAGCTGCCCGCCGTGTCGGGCGGCCGTGGCGGCCAGCTCGCCAGCGAGCTCGAAGGCGAACTCGGGATCGACGTCCAGACCGAGCTGCGTGGGCTTGGCGCTGAAGTACGGCTCGAGCCCGAATCCCGCCGCCGCCTCCACGGCGTCGCCGATGCGGCGGGCTGCCTGCCGCGCGGCCGCCTCGTCGCCGACGAACTCGCCGAGAACGTCGAGGACGATGTGCTTCCCGGACGCCTCGATGGCACGCAGCTTGGGGAGCGCCGCCTCGAGGCTCTCACCGGCGACGAACCGGCCAACGCCCAGACGCCAGCCTGCGCGCGTGATGAAGGCGCGGACGGCCGCGGAGTCGGCAACGGCGAGGAGCGTGCGCCGGTAGGCGCCGTCGAGCGTCACCCGCCGCCCCCGCCCCACTTCGATGAAGAGGAAGGCGAGATGGTGTTCACGGTCTACTTTACCCAATTTCAGCCACTTTCTCGGGGCCGCCGGCGTGCCGGTACACACCCGCTCGGGGCCCGCCTGGTCGGGGCCGAGACGCGGCCCGCGGCCGCCGGAACGGACCACCGCGCAGCGCGCAGCGAGCGGTGGCCGACGTGCGAGCTACACACGTTGACAGTGGTGCGCGAGCGGACATAGCCTTAGCCTTGTTGATTCGCTGGTCGAATCGGAGTCCCGTTCGCCACGCGCGTGCCAAACGGTGCGGTCTGCGTGGCGGCGGCCGTTCCGGGCGGCTGACGCCGCTCGCCCTCGCCAGGCGCGAGGACGCTGGAGGAGCCATGAGACGAACTCTGGTCATCACGGCATTGGGTGCGCTCGCCGCCGCCACTCTGTGGGGTGCGGCCCTTGCCCAGCAACCCATCAAGATCGGCGTTCAGGCGCCCATCACCGGCCAGTACGCCAACGAGGGCCAGGGTATCGAGAAGGGCGTCGAGCTGATCGCCAAACAGATCAACGCCCAGGGCGGCTTGCTCGGACGACAGATCCAGGTGCAGACCTGCGATGACGCCGGCGAGGCGTCCCAGGCGGCCATCTGCGCCCGCCAGCTGGTCAACGCAGGGGTGCTGGCCGTGATCGGGACCTACACCAGCGGGGCCGCCCTGGCGGCGGAGCCGATCTATGCACGTGCCAACGTCATCCAGACCTCCGACGGCACCAGCGACAAACTGACGCAGAGCGGCTACAAGACCTTCTTCCGCAACGCCCCCCCGAACAGCGCCGAGGCCAAGTTCACCGCCCAGTTCCTGGTGAAGGGCAAGGACTACCAGCGCGTCGCCGTGCTCTCCGACCACTCCAGCTTCGCGCAGGGGCTCTCGCAAGCGGTCATCAAGGAGGTGAAGGCGGCGGGCGGCAACATCGTCTTCACCGGCTTCATCAACGCCGGCTCGCAGGATTACACCGCGGTGCTGACCAAGATCAAGTCATTGAACCCGGACGTGCTGTACTTCTCCGGCTACTACCCGGACGGCGGGCTGATTCGCGCCCAGATGGAGCAGCTCCACATGAACGCCGCCTTCGTCGGCGGTGACGCCAATCAGAACGTGGCGTTCGCCAAGATCGCCGGCAGCGCGGCGCAGGGCGCCATCATCATCAACGTGCCCTCGCCCGAGAACCTTCCGTACCCGGCTGCTAAGCAGTTCCTCTCCGATTACAAGACCGCCTACGGTCAGGACCCGCCCAGCATCTACACGTTCACCAACGCCGACGGCTTCCGTGCCGTCATCGCCGCCATCAAGGCGACCAATAGCACGGACCCCGCCAAGCTCATGGACTGGATGCACCACATGACGAACTTCCAGGGCCTGACCGGAACCTTCTCCTGGAACGCCAGCGGCGAGCGCATCGGCAGCCCGTTCACGGCCTTCGAGATCCAGGCGGACGGTTCGTACAAGATCATCTACCCGGCTTCGGCGGGGCAGTAGGCTCGAGCGCCTCACGACCCTGAGGGCGTGTCCGGCACGCCCTCAGGGCGCGGCCGACCAGCGCGATGGACGTGGTCCTTCAGCAGTTCGTCAACGGCGTGACGGTGGGCGGATTCTATGCCCTGATCGCACTCGGCTACACGATGGTCTACGGCGTGTTGAAACTGATCAACTTCGCGCACGGCGACCTGTGCATCCTCGCCGCGTTCATCGGCCTCAGCGTGCTCACGACCGGCATCGGCGGCGCCAATGCCGGCGCCTTGATGGTGGCGCTTGCGTTTGTCGTGGCCGCCGTGGCCGTGGGCATCGCGGGGACGGTGCTGGAGCTGACGGCGTACCGTCCGCTGCGCAAGGCACACCGGCTTTCGGCGGTGGTGTCGGCGCTCGGTGCCTCGATGCTGATCGAGAACGGCATCATGCTGGTGTGGGGACCGCAGGTCAAGGTCTTCCCGTCCAACCTCCTGCCGCACATCAGCTGGAGCTTCGCCGGCGCGTCGATCAGCTTCGTGCAGGTGCTCATCATCGGGGGCTCGCTACTGCTCATGGCGGGTCTGTACTACTACGTGCACCACACCCGCTTCGGCACCGCCATCCGCGCCGCGGCGATCGACCAGGACGCAGCGCGGCTGATGGGCATCAACGTGAACCGCGTCATCACCAGCGTGTTCATCGTCGGCCCGGCGCTGGGTGCCGTGGGCGGCCTGTTCGTGGGGCTCTACTACCGCGAGGCGTACTTCAACATGGGCTGGATCTACGGCCTGAACGCCTTCATCGCGGCCATCATCGGCGGCATCGGCAACATCCCCGGCGCGATGGTGGGCGGCCTGCTCCTGGGGCTGTTCAACGCCTTCGCCGCCGGGTACGTCTCGAGCACGTGGCAGGAGGCCATCACCTTCGCTCTGCTGATCGCCATCCTGCTGGTTCGGCCGACCGGCATCCTCGGTGAGCGCGTGGCGGAGAAGATATGACCGGCCGGTCTTGCTACCGGTGGGGAGAGGGCTAGGTGGCCGCGGCCGCGGCCGGCCGCGGCGGGCGCCTGGCTCTCGCGCGCCGCGCACTGGGCCCGCTGATGTGGGTCGCCGGTCTGGCGGTGCCGATCGTGCTGGCGAGCAGCTGGGTCAGCATCCTGGCCATCTTCGCGATCTACGCGGTCGTAGCGCTTTCGCAGGACATCGTGCTCGGGCGGGCCGGCATGTACGACATGGGGCATGCCGTGTACTTCGGCGTCGGCGCCTACGTCACGGCGATCCTGAACACGCGCTTCCACTGGCCGATCTTCGCCACTTGGCCGGTGGCCATCGTCGTGGCCGCCGTGATCGGGGTGGCCCTGTCGGCTCCCATCGTCAAGCTCAGGGGCGACTACCTCCTGGTGGCCACCATCGGCTTCAACATCATCTTCGTGCTCGCCATGAGCAACGACGTGTTCGGCCTGACGGGCGGGCCCGACGGCATCTTCGGCGTGGGGGTCCCGCACGTCCTGTCGCTCGCGCTCTCCAGCCAGGGCGCGCTGTTCTATCTCGATTGGCTGGTGTTGGCGCTGGTGTTGCTGATCATGCGCAACCTCGAACGCTCACGTGTCGGGCGTGTGTTCCGCTACCTCAAGGAAGACGAGCTCGCGGCCACCACCCTCGGCGTCGACGCCCGCTACTACAAGATCCTGGCCTTCGCCATCGGTGCCGGGCTGGCCGGGGCGGCCGGAACCCTCTTCGCGGTGCAGCTCGCCAGCGTGAGCCCCGGATCGTTCGTGTTCACCGAGTCGGTCACGCTGTTCGCCATCGTCCTCGTCGGCGGGCAGGCATCCATCCCCGGGGTGCTGCTGGGCACCGCGCTCATGTTCGTGGTGCCGCAGGTGTTCCGCGGGCTCGCTCAGTACCGCTATTTCGCCTTCGGGATCGCCATGATCCTGGTAATGGTGCTGCGTCCGCAGGGGATCTGGCCGCGTCGCAGGAGCGGCCCGTGAGCGGCGCTGCGCTGCTCGAGCTCCACGACATCGGCATCAGCTTCGGCGGCCTTCGCGCCGTCGACGCCCTCAGCTTCGCCGTCGACGAGGGCCAGATCAAGGGCCTCATCGGGCCCAACGGAGCGGGGAAGACCACCGTGTTCAACATGGTCACGGGCGTGTACCGACCCACCGACGGGCGCATCCGCTTCGCAGGCGAGGACATCACCGGCAGGTCGCCTCATCGCGTTGCGGCCCGCGGCATCATGCGCACCTTCCAGACGATCCGCCTGTTCGCCGGCATGACGGTCCTGGAGAACGTGCTGGCCGGTCAGCACCTGCGCACGCGGCAGACCTGGTGGCAGAGCCTGCTGGCCACGCCCGGTCAGCGCCGGGAGGAGGCCGAGCTGGTGGAGCGCACGCTGGCCACGCTGGAGCGCCTGGACCTGGCCGACGTCGCCAACGAGGTGGCCACGGCGCTCCCCTACGGGATGCAGCGGCGCGTCGAGCTGGCGCGTACCCTGGTGGCCGACCCGAAGCTCCTGATCCTGGACGAGCCCGCCGCCGGCCTGAACGACATGGAGTCGTCGGCGCTCAACGACACCATCCGCGGCATCCGTGACG
>CAYOXR010000580.1:0-3317 GCA_964407955.1 uncultured bacterium
CCGGCGGACGGTCAGCACATGGGCGTGCGTGGCGTGCGCCGTGACCTGGGCGCCGGCGGCCACACCCACGATGCGGTCGAGGTTCAGCGGCACGCGGGCCAGCGGCTCGGCCCCCCGTTCTAGCCGGTCGCGCACGGTGAGGCACGACGGGCTGATCTCGAGGGTGAGCCCATCCTGGCTGTGGATGACGAACGTGTCTCCTTCGTCGTCGGTGTTCGGGTCGTGGAAGAAGTCGCTCATGAACGGTCCTCTCCGGGTATCGCAGGCCCCGCGCGCGAGCGCGCGCGGAGGCAGGGCGAGCATCCGTACGGTGCCGTGAGCGAGCGTGGCTTGGCGCGGCGCCCGGACGGCGCCACGGGGTCCCCCCTCGGCGTGGACCCTCGATAGCTTATATCCAAGTAAGGTTTCCTACATGTGAGCGGGTTCGCTTTCGCGGCGGGGCGGAGAGCGGGGTCGCCGGTGCGATCGCGCCTTAGGCTGGAAGTATGCCGGAGCTGCCCGACGTCGAGGCGTACCGTGCCGCGCTGGAGGTACGCGCCGTTGGGCACACGCTTGGCGGCGTCCGGGTGAGGGGCGTGTTCCTGCTGCGGACGGTCGAACCTCCGCTGCCGGCATTCGCCGGCTTGCGCCTCACCGGCACCCGGCGGATCGGCAAACGGCTGGTGCTTGCCTTCGAGGAGTCCGACCCACGCTACCTGGTCCTGCACCTGATGCTCGCCGGCCGCCTCGGCTGGGCCAAGCCCGGTGCGGGACTGCCGGGCAAACGAGGGCAAGCGGCCTTTGACTTCGACGACGGCACGTTGCTGCTCACCGAGGCCGGCAGCCGGCGAATGGCTTCGCTGCATGCCGTGGTCGGCGAGCGCGCCCTGGCGTCGTTCGATCCGGGCGGAGTGGAGCCGGTGACGGCCTCGCCGGACGCCTTCGCAGAGGCGCTCGGCCGCGAGCGGCACACCTTGAAGCGGGCACTCACCACGCCCAGCCTCTTCGCCGGCATCGGGGGCGCCTACGCCGACGAGATCCTCCACGAGGCCGAGCTGTCGCCGGTGACGCTGACCTCGTCGCTCGACCCGGACCAGGTCGAGCGCTTGCGCTCGGCGTGCCGGTCCGTGTTGACGCGGTGGACGGCGCACCTGAGCGAGGGCGTGGAGGCGGGTCGCTGGCCCAAGGTGACGGCCTTCCAGGAGGGGATGGCGGTGCACGGCCGCTACCGGCAGCCGTGCCCGCGGTGTGGCGCGCCGGTGCAGCGCATCCGCTACGCCGAGCGCGAGACGAACTACTGCGCTACCTGTCAGACGGGCGGGGTCGTGCTGGCCGACCGGGCGTTGTCACGGCTGCTTGGGAAGGACTGGCCGCGCTCGTTGGAGAGCTGGGAGGAACGGGTCGGGGGCTCCGGCGGGGCGCGCGCGGACGGCTCGGGCCGGTCCCCCTGAGCCGGAGACGGGAGTGGCGGGCGGCGACCGCCGGCCTCGTCGGCCCGTGACCGTCACCCGCCAAGCGCGGTTGCGGCCCTCGCGGGCTGCCGTCTTCAGCCCGACAGCGAGGTCAGGGTGATGAGCTCGAGCGGGATGAGCACGCTGCCGTTGCCGAAGATGACGGGCGTGCCGACGACGAAGCTCTGGCCGTCGTAGGCGTTGGACGGCCCGACGTCCACGGTCGTGCTCGGGGTGCCATAGCCGACCGCTCCGAAGGCAATGGCCAGGGGCGTGCCGCCGGTCGTGGTCAGGGTGGTCGAGGCCATCAGCTGGTTGGCGTGAGCGGCGAGCTCAGCCACCGTGTAGCTCCCATTCACGACCGAGTCGCGTACCAGGTTCGACATCGCGCTCTTGCTGTGCATGAACTGCAGGAACGCCGCCATGCCCGAGGCGCCCTCGAGGGTCCTGAAGGCGCCGTCCGTGGGCGCGAGCACGGTGATCTGCTTGGAGCCGCCGACCAGGTCCGAGAGGCCACTCACCTTCACGGCCTCTTCGAAGCAGGCGTAGCTCGTCTTGTTGGTGGGGATGCTGTTCTCGTAGCAGACGCCGGTCGTGCCCCCCACGGAGTGGCCGTCGACGTAGCCGGCCAGGGTATCCCCGCTTACGGCCAGCGCGCTGGTGTTGATGCTGGGGTGCGCCAGCGCCGCGCCCAGAGCGAGCGCTGCGGCGATTGCGAGGCCGAGAGCGGCCTTGTGTAGATGCGTGTGCATCATGTTGGCTCCCTTCTCGCGCGAAGTACGGTGGACTCCGCCACGAGCCTTCGGCGCCGGTTTGGGGGGACTTGTCTCCACCGGACGCGACGCCGAAAGCCTAGGTCGCGCGATTGAAGGACGGCGAGAATTGTCGATGCAGGCTCCGTGCAGTCGTCCAGGAGACGGTTGCTGCCTCTAGGGCTGCCGCCTGCGACGCGGCCGGCGACCGCGGCGTACGGGCGGGCGTCCCGTCAGCGGGGGCCGAAAGCCAGTCCGGTGAGCGCCACGAGGTTCGCGCTCGGCGCGTCTCCCCGGTTCGGCCGTACCCCCCACGGCAGGGCCGTTGTCCTCACAGGGACGTTATCGGTGCCGGAACGCTCGGTTCGCACCCCGGGGTGCGGGAGCGGCATACACTTCCGATGTGACCGGCGCCGATACCCCCGAGCCTCTCGTCGTCAGCTTCGTTCGCGCAGCTCGCGGAACAGGGCCGGGCATGCGCCTGCAGGAGTGGCGCTCCGAACGGACGGGCCGTCTGTTCGAGGTCGACGAGGGCGATGCCTACCGGCCCGCCGAGGAGCTCCAGCCCGGCGCACGCGGCTTCCTGTGGTTCGTCGGCGGCGTCCCGGTCGTGACGCTGGCGCCGGCCGGGCCGCCGCCGCGCCCCGCCGCTGGCGCCAGCGGCGCGCCGGCCCCGGTGCCGCGGCCGGCCCGCGGCCGCATGTCCTGGCTGTGGGGACTGCTCCTCGTGTTGGCGTTGCTGGTGCTCGTCGGGGTCTTGCGGCCGTGACGGAGGACCGGCCGGTCGCCGGCGCAGTCGACGACGGCGCGCGAGTGACCGCCGAGGGCGGGGTAGGCCGTCGACATGCCGCTGGGGCCCGAGGCGTTCGGCGAGGACTATCTGTACTTCTACGAGGCGGCGCTCGACGACGAGCGCAGCGACGCGGAGGCGGAGGTCGTCTGGCGCGTGCTCGGCCTCGAGGCGGACAGGGAGGTTCTCGATCTGGCGTGCGGGCACGGTCGTATCGCCAATCGGCTGGCCGGCCGTGGCGCCCGGGTCATCGGCGTCGATGCCGATGGCTTCTTCTTGGAGACGACGCGGCGGGACGCCGCCGCGCGAGGCGTGGGTGTCGAGTACATCCAGGGCGACATGCGC
>CAYOXR010000581.1:0-2226 GCA_964407955.1 uncultured bacterium
GTGCCGGAGTACATCCGCTCGCTTAGGGCAGGCAAGAGGTAGAAGTCGTGGTTGATCCAGAGGACCAGCAGCGAGGTCAGCCCCATGGCGAAGCCCACCGGCACCGACAGCACAATGAGCCCGACCAGAGCCACAAACGGAACCCAGATCATGCCTTGTCGCTACTCCTGGCGCCTTTCCAGAGGCACAACGCTTGGCTCGACTCTCCTGGGGCCGGGGTCGACACCGTCCGACCCCAGCCCCGAAGACGGCGTGAAGTCACGGTCTGAAAGGTAGCGCTCCTGTCAGGGACGAATCACTGTCCCGCCGCCGCTTCGACCTCCGCGACGAACTTCTGCGCGAAAGCGTCGCCAACGTAGTCATAGACCTGCTGGTCGGCCGGCTGAACCGCCTTGCGGAAGGCTGCCAGGTCTGGATGCGTGACGACCATGCCCTTCTGCTGCATTTGCGTTATCTCGCTGGACTGCTGCTGCTCGTCGAGGTTCCGTACGAGGTCGCCGGCCCGCTTGGAGGCGTTCATGAAGACCTGCTGCTCCTGCGCCGACAGTGAGTTCCATGCGTGCTGGGACATCACGAGCATCTGCGTGTTGTACGCATGATTCGTGATGGCCAGGTACTTCTGCACCTCATAGAAGTGTTGGTCGAAGATCGTTTGCACCGGGTTGTCCTGGCCGTCGACGACCTTCTGCGCCAGCGCCGTGTACAGCTCAGGGAAAGCGATGGTATCCGTGGAAGCACCGAGCGCCTTCATCATGTCTTGGATCTGGAACTCGCTCGGAACCCGCATCTTCAGGCCCTTCATGTCGGCGGGCTCCTGGATCGGCCGAACGCTATTGGTGATCTGCCGGAAGCCCCACTCCCAGTTGGACAGGATGATGAAGCCCTGCTGCTTCGCCAACGCTGCGAGCTGGTCGCCGGCCGGGCCATCCAGAACCTTGTGGGCCTGTTGCAGGCTCGAGAACAAGAACGGCGCCTCAATGATGCCGTACTGCTTGACGTACTCCTGCATCTGCCCGGAGGTCACGAGCCCCATGGCAAGGGTGCCGAGCTTGATCTGTTGCGTGTACTCCGGAGCGGACCCGAGTTGGCTGTTCGGGTAGATCTTGATCGTGTACTTGCCGTTGGTCCCCTGGTTCACGAGGTTGGCGAACAGCTGCGCGCCCTTGTCGGCGGGGGAACCGGCCGGAGAGATATGGGCCAGGCGCATCGTCGTCTGCGCGAAGGCGGCCCCGAAGAGGCCAAGCGCAACGGCAACGAGCGCGACAACGAGCTGTTTTGGGATGTTCCGGCTTCTCATCTGACTTCGCCTCCAGACTCTCAGCATGGCTGCATGCGGCTAACACCGCAGGCCCGAGCTAGCACCGTGGGGCTACGACTTCGTATCCACCCCCTCTCGCCGCGCCCCCGCCAGCCTGTGAGGCAATACCGAGCCTCCCGGCTGTAACGTTGGTTCGAGGAGCTGATGCTCCGGGCGCATGACACGTCCACTCTTCTCAAAGGCGCCCACGCGCTGCAGGAGCAGCTGCGTCGCACTCCGGCCGATCTCGTAGCCGGGCTGCTGAACGGTGGTGATCTTCGGGATGACAAGGTCGGTCCAGTCCGGCCGGTCAAAGGTGATGAAGGAGACGTCGCTCGGCACGTTCAAGCCGAGCTCCAGCAGCGCCTGCCACGCGCCCATGGCGTGGATCGCGCTTGCAGTGAACAGCGCCGTGGGGCGCTGGGACGAGTCTGCGACGAACAGCTCACGCGTTGCTACGTAGGAGGAATGGGCGTCCAAGCCCACCACCTTCACGAACTCGGACCTGACAGCAACCCGCGCATCGGCCATCGCCGTCCTGAAGCCCTCCAACCGATCGGCATGCGTGCTCACGTCCTGCGGACCGACAATCAACGCGATGTCTTCATGGCCCTGTGCGAGAAGATGACTGGTGGCCAGAGCGCCGCCGTGGCGGTTGTTCGTCGTGACGAGGTCGGCGTTGACCCCCTGCAGACCGCGATTGACGAGCACCAGCCGGCCCTCCCAGTCCGTGATGCCGGTGGGGGGTCGACTGCGCTCGCTTGCCGGCGAGAGCAGCATGCCGTCCACGTAGCGGTGCGTCAGGCTGGCGAGGTACTCCTCCTCGCTGGCTACGCTCTCGTTGCTGTCGCCAACAAGCACCAGATAACCGTGAGCGCGGGCCACCTCTTCTACGCCTCGTAGCATTGGCGCGAAGAAGGGATTCGCCA
>CAYOXR010000582.1:0-2074 GCA_964407955.1 uncultured bacterium
GCCACCGGGGCCGACATCACCCGCCCCGGCATACCGTTCCGGCCCGAGCGGGTGGGGTCGCTGGTGGCGATGCAGGTGCCGTTGCGCGAGCAGCGGGCGGTGCTCGAGGCGCTCGGCTGCGAGGTGAGCGGGTCGGATGACGAGGCGTGGCACGTGACGCCGCCGAGCTGGCGCTTCGACCTGTCGATCGAGGAGGACCTCATCGAGGAGGTGGCGCGCCTTCACGGCTACGAGCACATCGGCAAGAGCGTGCCGAACATGCACTTCGTGCCGCCCATCACCGATCCCACCCATCGCCGGCTGCGCGCGGCGGTGGCGGACACGGGCCTCCAGGAGACGATGTCGTACGTGTTCACCGGCCCCGGCGCGCTGGCGCGTGCCGGCGCGCCGGCGGCCAGCGTGACCCTCAGCAACCCGCAGGGGGTGGAACGTTCGGTGCTGCGCACGGCGCTGTATCCAGGACTGCTCGCGGCAGCGGCGCTGAACCGCGACGAGCCGTCGCTGGCGCTGTTCGAGGTGGGTCACGTGTTCCTGGCCGAGGGCGAGGAGGAACGGTTGGGCATGCTGTGGCGGGGCCCGTGGACGCAGGGCGTGTGGCGGCGTGATCAGGCACTCGACTTCTTCGTCGTCAAGGGCATCGTCGAGAGCCTGGCGGCACGCGTCGGTGCCGCGGTGCGCTGCGAGCCGACGCGGGTCCCCTTCCTGCATCCGGGAGCAGCCGCCAGCGTCGTCTGGCAGGATGAGGCCGTCGGCGTGCTGGGGCTCGTCCATCCGCAGGTCGCCGCGCGCTTCGAGCTCGACGACGTCTACGTGGCCGAGCTTCGGCTGCCGCTCCCCGAGGGACGGCTGCGTTACCGGGAGTTCGCGCGTCAGCCGCACGCCGAGCGCGACCTCGCGGTGGTGGCGCCGGCGGACGTCGCCTTCGCGCGGCTTCGCAAGCTGGTGGCCGACGCCGCCGGGAGCGATCTCGAGTCGCTGGAGCCGTTCGACGTCTACCAGGGCGAGCAGGTTCCGGTGGGCATGCGCTCGGTGGCGCTGCGGTTGCGCTTCAGGCGCAGCGAGCGGGCGCTGACCGACGACGAGGTCGACGGCCATATGCGGAATATCATGAGCGCCGTCCGAGACGCGGGCTATGATATCCGCGCATGAGCTGGCTCGACCTGGTTCTGGCCCTGATGGTCGCGACGGTCACGGCGCTGGGCGTGCACCGCCGGCTCTCCGGCTTCTTCGTCGGACTCGGCGGCGCGCTGCTGTTGCACCCGTTGCTGGTCGTCGCACACGCCAATCCCTTCCTGGGTCTGGTCGCCGCCTGGGCGGCGGGGCTGGGGTTGAGCATGCTCGGGCGCCGACTGTTCCAGCTCAACCGCGGCGCCGGGCTGTTGATGCGGGGGCTCGGTGGCGTCGGCGGTCTGGCGCTGGGCGTGGCGTTGGTGCTGTCGCTCGTCACGTCGCTGCCCATCCAGCGCAATCCCGCCAATCCGAGCGAGCTCTTCTACCCGCCGCGCGACCTGCCGGCGCCGGTGGCGTCCGCCGTCACGAGCTCGCGATTGGTGCTTCTGGGTCGTGATATCTTGCTCTACCCGCTGCTGGCTCGGCAGGGTGACGTCTCCGCCGGCCAGCAGCGCGTCATGCAGGGGCTCCACCATCTGTTCGTGGTCGGGGAGCCGTGGAACCAGTCGCTCTAGAGCGACGTCTGGAGGTGGACGGAGACAGCACGGGACGCCGAGGAAGCGCAAGCCCGGAGTCGAGCGAGCTCGACGCCGGTGACGAGGTGGAGGGCTTCCGGGTGGATGACGCACGCCGGAAGATAGTCGCGAACCCGATGCCGGGAAGCGCGACGAAAGCGCGAATCGGAGCGCCGCGGGGCGGCGTTCCAGCCACCGCAACGGGTGGCAAGTCTGCGGGCCCCTCCTGAGCGGAACCCCTTACTCGGAACGCGTCTGGGTTCGAGAGGAACGGGCTCTCCCCCCGAGCACACGCAGCAACGAAAGGGCAACGGTGGCGGCGGAGCGACATCCGCCGCGGCGGTTGCTCGGCGTTCATGGCGAAGGGAGAGCGTATGTGTGGCATCGTC
>CAYOXR010000583.1:0-14689 GCA_964407955.1 uncultured bacterium
CGCCAAGAAGTTCATCGAAGACGGCAACCTCGGCGGCAAGGGCTCGGAGGCGCATGCCGCCAGCGTGGTGGGTGACACCGTCGGCGACCCCTACAAGGACACCGCTGGCCCCGCCAGAAACCCGCTGATCAAGGTCATCAACACGGTCTCGCTGATCTTCGCCGGGCTCATCGCCGGCTTCGGCGGGCTGTTCATGCGTTGAGGATGGCGCGCCGCTCCGGGCGCGCCTCCTGGCGTAGCGCGAACGCGAACGAGCGCCGGCTTTCGTCGGCGCTCCAAATACTCAATATAGCGCAACCGCCGCCTCCGCGCCAGGACCGTGGACCCTACCGAGGGCGCATCCCCTGCCTTATCATCGAAGTGGAAGGAGGTCTGAACCATAGAGGCTAAAGACCACTTCTCGAGGAGCAGCCCTCGTCCCACTGGAGGCTCGACCGAGTAACTCCTCCCCTGAGGAGCACCGACTGAGCAGGCAAAGGCGACCGAGGGTTGCTCTCATGTGTGCCCTCAGCCCTCCACGCCGAAGCAGCATCCGCGGCCCCGCCCCGCAAGGGCGCGGGGTCTCGTCGTTGCCGCCTCAGACGCGGGCGCGGCGGTGTCGCCAGCCGTGCCGGGCGTGGCCGGTGCGCAGCCGCGGCCGGACCTACACTGGAAACGGACACCCGGGGCTCGCCCCCGCGACGTTCACCGATCGCCTGGGAAGGTGAGGCATCGTGGCCACCCCCATCGAGCTGACCCCACAGGCGTTGCGCCGCGATCTCGACCCCGCCGCGCTTCCGTTCGAGACCACCGACGATGTGACGGGCGAGCCCGTGGTGCTGGGGCAGCCGCGCGCCGAGGCCGCCCTGGCGCTGGGGCTGGGCATGCCGCACGACGGCTTCAACGTCTACGCGCTGGGCGAGCCCGGGACCGGCCGCCACTTCGTCGTCGAGCGCTGGCTCGCCCGCGAGGCCGCAGCGCGCGGCGTGCCGCGCGATCTCGTCTACGTCCACAACTTCGTAGAGGCCACCAAGCCGCACGCGCTGTTCCTGCCGCCCGGGCGCGGCCGGGAGCTGCGCCAGGCGATGGAGCGCCTCGTCGACGAGGTCCTCAGCGCCCTCCCGACGGCGTTCGAGAGTGAGGAGTACCAGGCCCGCCTCAAGGCCATCGAGGACGCCTTCAAGGAAAAGCCCGAGGCCGGCTTCAAGCGCATCCAGGAGCAGGCGAAGGAGCGCGGACTGGCGATGCTCGCCACCCCCGTCGGCATGGTGTTCGCGCCCATGAAGGACGGTGAGGTGGTCGACTCCGAGGCCTTCGGGAAGCTGCCGGAGGAGGAACAGGAGCGCGTTCGAGCCGACATCGAAGAGCTGCAGGAGGAGTTGCAGAAGGTCCTCCGGGCGATGCCGGCGTGGGACCGTGAGCGGCGCGAGCAGGTCCGTGCCCTGGATCACGACATCAGCGATGCCTCGATCGGCCACCTGGTCGAGGAGGTGAAGCGCGGTTTCGAGGACGAAGGCGACCTCACCGCCTACCTCGACGCCGTGCGCAGCGACCTCATCGACAACGCGGCGACGGCGCTGAAGCTTCACGGTCGCGCTGCCCAGCATGCCGGCGACGACGCGCGCGGCGAGGTGTCGGACCGTGAGGCCCTGGGGCGCCGTTTCCGGGTCAACGTGCTCGTCGACCACACCGAGGCGCACGGGGCCCCGGTCGTGAACGAGGACAACCCCACCCACGCCAACCTCGTGGGCCGTGTCGAGCACGTCGCCCAGATGGGCACGCTGGTCACCGACTTCAACCTCATCCGGGCCGGCGCGCTGCACCGCGCCAACGGCGGCTTCCTTCTCCTCGACGCGCGCAAGGTGCTAGCGCAGCCGTACGCCTGGGACGCGCTCAAGCGGGCCCTGAAGGCACGCCAGCTGCGTGTCGAGTCGCTCGGCCAGACCATGGGGCTGGTCAGCATGGTGTCGCTCGAACCCGAGCCCGCCCCGCTCGACGTCAAGGTGGTGCTGGTCGGCGACCGGCTGCTGTACTACCTGCTGTGCGCCTACGATCCCGAGTTCCTCGACCTGTTCAAGGTCGCAGCCGACTTCGACGACGAGCTGCCTCGAACCGACGACCACGAGGTCGCCTACGCCCGGCTGATCGCGGCCCTGGTCCGCGGCGCCGACCTGCCCAGCTTCCACGCCGATGCCGTGGCCGCGGTGATCGGCCATGCCGCGCGCATGTCCGGCGATGCCGAGCGCCTGAGCATCCGCACCGGACGCATCGTCGACCTGCTCCGCGAAGCGGCCTTCCATGCCGGCAGCAGCGCGCCGGTCCGAGCCGAGCACGTGCACCGCGCCGTCGAGCAGCAGATCTTCCGCGCGGACCGGGTGCGCGAGCGACTCCAGGACGCCATTCTCAGGCGCACACTGCACATCGAGACCGAGGGGTCGAGCGTCGGTCAGGTGAACGGTCTGTCGGTGATCCAGCTCGGGCCGTCGGCGTTCGGCCATCCCAGCCGCATCACCGCACGCGTGCGGCTGGGCCGCGGCGAGGTCACCGACATCGAACGCGAGGTCCAGTTGGGCGGCCCCCTGCACAGCAAGGGCGTGCTCATCCTGGCCGGGTTCCTGGGCGCCCGTTACGCCGGCGACAACCCGCTCGCGCTGGCCGCCACGCTGGTGTTCGAGCAGTCCTACGGCGGCGTGGACGGCGACAGCGCGTCGTCGGCCGAGCTCTACGCGCTGCTCTCCGCCATCGCCGAGGTACCGCTCAGGCAGGACCTCGCGGTCACCGGCTCGGTCGACCAGCACGGCAACGTGCAGGCCATCGGCGGCGTGAACGAGAAGATCGAGGGGTTCTTCGACCTGTGTCGCCAGCGCGGTCTCACCGGCACACAGGGCGTGCTGATCCCGCGTGCGAACGCCGATCAGCTGATGCTCAAGGCGGACGTCGTCGATGCCGTCCGAGACGGGGCGTTTCACGTCTACGCCGTCGAGCACATCGACCAGGGTTTGGCGCTGCTGACCGGGCTCGAGGCCGGCGAGCGCGCAGACGACGGCAGCTTCCCCGACGCCAGCGTGAACGGCCGGGTGGGCGCCCGCCTGCAGGCCATGGCCGTTCGCCTCGCCGAGTTCGGCAACGGGGCCGGGGGCGACGTGGCCGCCGACCGCCGCGACCTGCGCCGGCGGCGCCGCGAGGAAGGCACCGGCGGTGGGGACGGTACCGGCGGTGGGGAGGGTGGGGACGGCGACGGCGGCACCGGCCCGAGCAGCCGCGATTCCGACCACGCCGTGCCGGAACCCTGGCCGGCCGGGCGGGGCCGTACCGAGGACGGCGAGCACCCCGGCGAGGGCGAATCGTGAGCGGCGAGGACGCCCACGTCCGGCGTGTGCTGGTGGCGCTCGACGCTTCTCCGCACAGCCTCGCGGCGCTCCAGGCCGCAGTGGCACTGGCGTCCGCGCGAAAACTGGAGCTGGTGGCGCTCTTCGTGGAGGACCTGCGGCTGCTTCAAGCCACGGCGCTGCCTTTCGCCCGCGAGGTGGGAACGTTCTCCGGTGTGGCCCGGCCGCTCGACGTGACCCAGATCGAGCGCCGCCTCCACGACCTGGCCGTGCGCGTGGAGTCGCTGGTGGCGGCGTCGGCGAGCCGCGCCGAGGTGCGGTGGAGCTTCCGCGTCAGGCGCGGCGACGTGGCGTCCGAGATCCTGGCCTGCGCCGAGGCCGGCGACGTGTTGAGCCTGGGTGCGGCCGGCTGGTCGCCGATGCGCGGCCGCGGCCTGGGCGACACCGCCGGCCGCCTGCTGCGCGCCGGGCACGGACCGATGCTGCTCGCGCGACACGGGGCACGATTGAGCCTGCCCCTGCTGGTCCTGCTCGAGGGTGGGCAATGGGAACGGACGCTGGAGCTGGCGCTCGCCCTGGCCGGCAGTACCAGCGGCGCCCTGGTGCTGGCCGTGGCGCCCGGCCCGGCGCAGGCCCGCCGCGCCGAGCAGGCTCAGGCACTGCTGGCGGGCCTCGGCGCCGGACAGGCCGCGGTGCGGCTGCTGGCGGGCTCGGGCCCGGCGGCGCTGCGCGCGGTGGTGAGGCGCGAGCGCGCCGGCGCGCTGATCCTCCCCGTGGCCGCCCACGCCCTCGAGGGCGAGGCCGGCGAGCTCCTGCTGGCCACCTTCGACGTGCCCGTGATCCTGGTGCGTCCGTCGGCGGGCCCCGCGGCCGACGCCACGCCCGCCGAGCCAACACGCCCTAGCCACGATAAAAGCCCCCTGGGCTGACGCCGGCCTCGTGGACAGCGCCCTGGGGGCTTGATCTGAGAAGCCCGGATCACGCGACCGGGGCTCCTCGATCCAAGAGCATTGTACCATCAATGGACACCGACATGCAGCCCCGGCCTGCGCGCATGGACATTCGTCCTTGCTCGGGCGGTGGGGCCCCTGTTACAACTCCGCTGTGTGGGTCCGACATGGTCTCCTGTGGCCCCACCGACCTGATACGCTGAGGTCAGGCGCGCTGCGGTGATGCCCGTTGTCACGGCGTGCGGTGTGGCCCGGAGAGGAAGCTCGATGGCATATGTGATCGCTGAACCCTGCATCGGCGTCAAGGACTCGGCTTGCGTGGATGTGTGCCCCGTTGAGTGCATCTATGAAGCCGAGGACATGTTCTACATCCACCCCGAGGAGTGCATCGACTGCGGAGCTTGCGTCCCGGCCTGCCCGGTGGATGCGATCTTCCCCGAGATCGACGTTCCCGACGAGTGGGCGTCGTTTATCGAGAAGAACGCCAAGCTGTCCGGGCTCTAGACGGACAGCCGCTGTCCGGCCTCTAACCGGGCTTACTGAGTCAGGGCCGCGCTCCGGCTTCCGGGCGGAGCGCGGCCCTCTTCGTGCTCCCAGCGCCCAGCCATGAAGGTCCGGCCCGGCCCGGTTCTGACGGGCGCGGCGCCGGCCCGGGCCCGTTGCCTTGGCGAGTCGGCAGGCGACCAGCCGGCCCATGGCCGCTGCCAGATGCGGCGCGTCAGGCATCGACTCGGGGCTGGCCGTCGTCCGGTGGTCACGTCGGAGCCCCCTGCCCGGTCGCCGGCGCGGTCGCAGCGGCGAGCGTGAGGCGGACCCGAACCCCGCACGCAGGCGGTCGCGTGGGCGGCGAAGGGCGTCAAGGCGAAGGCGGCATGTGCGTCTGAGACAGGACATTCGCACCTTTACCCGCCTCCGGCGCCTCCGGATACTTAGGCGACGGCTGGGGGCGGCCGCAACGCGCGACGGGCCGAGGACGGGCCGCGGTCGCGAGGAGGCAGGCATGGAGTTCGCGCGCATCCTGATCCCGGTGGACGGAAGTCCATGCAGCGATCGCGCTGTGCAGGAGGCGATTGCCCTGGGAAGGATCTTCGGCAGCGCGTTGACGTTCTTGTCCGTGGTCGACAACCCACTGCGCGGCGTCTACGGCTACTCGGAAGGGATCGGCTACTACTCCGATGTGATCGAGGCCCTCGAGCGGACGGCGAACGCGGCGCTCGAGCAGGCCGCGGCCGCAGCGCGGGCAGCCGGCCTGGACGTCGACATCCGGCTGGTGACGGGTGAGGTGCCGGTGGACGCCATCCTGAAGGCCGAAGAGGACCATGACCTGACGGTGCTGGGGACCCACGGACGGCATGGCGTCGACCGCGTGTTCCTCGGCTCGGTCACCGAGGGCGTGCTCAGGCACTCCCGTCTGCCCCACCTCGTCGTCCGCTGCGGCAGCGAAGTCGACGAATCGGCGGCGTGACGCCGCCTGACGAGATAGGGAGGGCTCCATGATCGGCACGGAACGGATCCGCGCACTGGGCGAAGAGCTTGCCATGCATCCCGGACCGGTCGTGTCCCTATACCTCGACGTGAATCGGGCCCGGCCGGACAACGCCCGCAAGGCCTACGCGCTGCGAGCCAGGGCGGCCATGGACCGGCTCGGACTCCCCAAGCGCATCAGCCGCAGCCTGACCGCCAGGCTCAAGATGCTCCAGGGGATCCCGGAGGCGCGCACGCTGGTCGTCTTCGCCGGAACGGAGCCCGAGGGATTCTTCGAAAGCTACGCCTTGCGCCCCGAGCTGCCCCTGGTCGAGGCCGAGGGCGGCGTGGTCGCACGGTGCGGTGAGGCCTACCTCGCGCCCCTACTCCTGGCGCTCCGCGAGGGCCAGCGCTACCTCGTGCTGCTGCTGGCGAAGGACCGGGTGCGGCTGTTCGTCTACCACCTGGACGAAGCGGTCGAGCTCGACGCCTTCGTGCAGCCGCTGGACGCCAGCGGCTGGCGCCCGTTGCGCGAGCATTCGACCGGCATGCCGGGGGTTCCCGCTCGCGGAGGCTCCGGCAAGGATCTCTTCGAGAAGCGCGTCGCCGACTGGCGCAGACGCTTCCAGCTCGAGGTGTCCCGCCGGTTGGACGGCGTGCTGAACTCGCTGGGCGACGACGTCCGCATCGTGCTGCTGGGCCAGGCACCCGAGCTCGCCACTTTCGAGGCCGCACTCCCACCTGCCCTGCAGGCACTGGTCGTAGAGCGCCGGGCCGCGCCCTCCAACCCCGATGCCCCCGTCTCCGAACTCGAGCCGCTGCTGGCCGAGGCCGTCGACGGCATCGAGGCCGAGGCCGGGCGGGCCCTGCTGGACCGCGTCGAACAGACCGGCGTGCGGGGCTTCGGGCCGACGCTTGAAGCCCTCGAGGAGGGCCGCGTGTACGTCCTTGCCGTGCCCTGGCGCATGCGTCGGCGCGTCTTCCGGTGCCGCGTCAGCGGCCGGGTGGCCCCGACCCTCGCCGACGCCCAGCGTCTATGCCCCGACGACGTGGTCGACGACGTCGCCCTGGCAGACGCGCTGCCGGAGCTGGCAGATAGGCACGCCATCCGGCTCGTGCTCGTACGTGGCGAGAACGAGGCGCGTCTGCAGGCCGCGTTCGACGGCCTGGCGGGCCTGACCCGCTGGTAACGGATGCCGGAGTCGGGGCGTGCCCAGGAGGTGGTGCGGCGGCTGTTGAAGGCCGAGGGCCGCGCGAGCGAGCGCCTCGCGGAGGCCGAAGCGCACGCCCGAGAACAGCTCGAGCAGGCCGCCGTCGACGCCCGGGCTCGCCGCGAGCAAGCGGCCGCGCGAGCCGCCACCGAGCGGGAGGAAACGCTTGCCGACGCGCGCGCCGACGCGGAGGCCGAAGCGGTGGCGCGCGTGGACGCGGAGCGGGCGCGCTGGCAGGGGCTGGCGGCGGCGGCCGGGAAACATCTCGATGCCGCGGTCGCTTTGGTGGTGGCCTGGGTGTGCGCAGACGAAGGGGTGGGTGAGGCGCCGTGAGTGGCGCGCTCACGCATGCGGCCACGCACGCCTTCACGCGGGCGCTTCGCGCGCGACTGCTGCCGGCGGCGACGTGGCGCGCCCTGCTCAACGAGCCCGACGTCGACGGCGTCGCGAGGCGGCTGACCGACAGCCCCTACGGGCCGGAGCCGCCCCGCGAGCCCGCCCAGCTGGAGCGCTTGCTGCTTGCGCATGTCGCCGCCGAGACGCTGTCCGCGGCAGCGTTCGAGTGGGGGGGCTGCGGACGGTTGCTGGCGGTCTATGCCCGGCGCTACGAGCTCGCCAACCTCAAGACGGCGCTGCGCGCCCGACACCACGGCGTGGCGGGCGAGCGCGTCGACGCCGTCATGGTGCCGCTGCCCCGGTCGGTGCTGCCGTGGCGCGCCTTGATGCAGGCGCCCTCCATGGAAGCGTTCGCCGACCTTCTCGGCGATACGCCCTACGGCCGGCCCATTCTCTCGGTACTCGAGCAGGATCGAGAGGCCGAGCCCTTCGCGTTCGAGGTGGCGCTCGACCTCGCCTACTTCCAGGCGTTGGTGAGGCGCATCCGGCGCCTCGGCGGCCGCGACGCCGCCCGCGCGCGCGCCTTCCTCGGCGGCTGGATCGCAGTCGAGAATCTGTCCTGGGCGTTCCGCTACCGGCGCCTGTCGGGCCTGACGCCCGAGGAGACCGTCAACTACACCCTCCACAGCGCATTCGGCGCCGGCCTCGATGCCGTCCGCCGGGTGGCGCTAGGCGCCACCGTCGCCGACGAGGCCGCCAGGCTGGGGTTCGTGGTGGACCCGGCGGCGCCGGAGGAGGAGGCGCTGGCGGGGTTGGAACGCGCGTCCACGGAGGCCCGCGCCGCCGCCGCCGCACAAGCGTTCGCGGGCGCGCCGTTCGACATCGGCGCCCCACTGGCCCTCATCACCTTGCAAGAGGTCGAGGTCCAGGACCTGATCACGTTGATCGAGGGCCGGGCCGCCGGCCTGCCGCGCACCGCCCTGGCCGCGCGGCTGCTGGGGCCGTACGCCCGAACGGAGGCGTGAGCGTGCTGCAGCCCGAGCGCCTCCGCGAGGTCAACCTGTTCGTGCTCGAGCACGACGTGGAGGCGGTGACCGACGTGCTGCTGCGGTCCGAGGCGCTCCACCTCGAGGACGTCGAGAACGACGCTCTGACTCCCAGACGGCACTGGGCGGAGCTGGCCCGGCGCGCCGAGGCGCTGGCCGAGCGCGCGTCGCGCGCCCTTGAGCTGCTGGGACTGGAACCCCACGTCGGGCCGCCCGCGGGTGCCGTGCGCCCGGCAGAGGAGCTCGATGCGCTCGAGGCGGAGCTCGCTTTGGCGGAGATCCGCACCGGCGACTGGCAGGCCCGCGCCGAACGCAACCAACGAGCCCTCCAGTCCCTCGCCCTCACGCGTTCGCAGCTCGAGCTGCTGGAGCCTCTCGGTGTCGCGGTGGAGAGTCTCGGGGCCTTCCGCCACCATCACCTCGTGCTCGGCACCATGCCCGCCGAGAACGTCTCCCGGGCGGCGGCCGCGCTCTTCATGATCGCGTTCGTACTGGTGCCCATCCGAGTCCGCGGCGGGCGCGCCCTGGTGGTCGCCGCCAGCGCGCGGCACGACGCGGACGTCCTCGACCGCGCGCTCCGCTCGGCGTTCTTCGAACCGGCGCCGCTCCCGCCGGACGCCCGGGGCCGCCCCCGGGAGGCGCTGGCCGCGGTGGAGCGCCGCACTGCCGAGGCGCTCGAGCGCTCCGCCGAGCTCGAGGCCGAGCGCGC
Organism: uncultured bacterium; assembly: GCA_964407955.1. Lineage (GTDB taxonomy): Bacteria > Deinococcota > Deinococci > Deinococcales > Trueperaceae > JASBRS01. Next base: position 9,025 of record CAYOXR010000583.1, read on the forward strand.
GCGCCTCGCCGGCGCCTTGCGAGACAGCCTGGTCCGGCTGGAGAGCCAGCTGCGCGGCGCCGCGACCCTGGCAGACGCCGTCCGGCGGTTCCCCAGCCGCGGCGAGGTGTTCATGATCGCCGGCTGGGTGCCCCAGCGTGACTTCGATCGCGTCGCAGTGGACCTGCGCGCCGCGGCGAGCGCCCCGCTCGTGCTGCAATCGGCGGCCCCGGCTCGCGGTCGCCACGGCGTGCCGACGCTGCTGCGCGCGCCGCCGTGGCTGCGCCCCTTCCAGATCCTCGTTACCACCTACGGACTGGCGGGCTACGGCGAGATCGACCCGACGCTGCCCGCTGCCGTCACCTTCCTGCTCATGTACGGGATGATGTTCGGCGACGTCGGCCACGGCCTGCTGCTGGCCGCCGCCGGACTTGTGCTGGGGGCGCGCACGCGTACACCCCTCGCGCGGGTGGTGACCGCGGCCGGTCTCAGCGGGGTCCTCTTCGGCGTCCTCTACGGCACCGTGTTCGGCGCGCCGTGCCTGCCGAGCCTCTGGCTCCGCCCCCTCGAACGCGTTCAGGACGTGCTGCTGATCTCGGTCGCCGGCGGCGTGACGGTGCTCAACCTCGCTTTCGCCCTCAACCTGGTGACGAGGCTGAGGGAGCGCGACTGGGGTGGCCTGCTGCTCGAGAGGAACGGCGTCGTGGGCGTGGTCTTCTACTGGGTGCTTCTCGGCGGGGGCGCACTCGCCGTGTTCGGCAGGCTCGACGTGCGCATCGTGCTGGCCGCGCTGGCGCTGCCGGCCGCCCTGCTGTGGTTGCGGGAGCCCCTGCAGGAGTGGCTCGCCGGCAGGCGCCCATCGGCGTCCGGAGACGTCCTGGTCACGGGCTTCTTCGAGCTCTTCGAGTCCGTGCTCGGGTACGCGAGCAACAGCCTCTCCTTCGTGCGACTGGGCGCCTTCGCCGTTGCACACGAGGGCCTCTCCGCCATGGTGCTGCGCTACGCGCACGGCCCCGCCGGCTGGCTGGAGCTGGCCCTGGGGACGGCCCTCATCGTCGGCTTCGAGGGCCTTGTGGTCGGCATCCAGGCCCTGCGACTGGAGTACTTCGAGTTCTTCGGCCGCTTTTTCAGGGGAAACGGCGTTCCCTTCGTTCCCCTGTCGTTCCAGGGAGGTTCACATGCTCGCTTGCAGGTCTAGCTCGCGCGGTTCTCGGCTGGCCCGTTGGCTGGTCGCGGCGCTGGTCCTCGCCACCTCGGCGCTCGCCGCCGCGCAGGCCGAGCCGCCCGCGACGCCGGCCCCGCAGTCGGCAGTGCAGGCGGCAGCCTCCGTCGTCACCGGCAACCCGTTCCTGGCAGCCGCCATCGCCACCGGACTGGCCGCCATCGGTGCGGGTATCGCCGTCGGGATCGCCGGCGCCGCGGCCATCGGCGCCATCGCCGAGAGGCCCGAGCTCCTCGGCCGCAGCCTCATCTTCGTGGGACTGGCAGAGGGCATCGTCATCTACGGCCTCATCGTGTCTTTCATCATCCTCGGAGCGAGGTGAGCCGCGTGGCTGCGCCCACGCGGGTGGTCGCCATCGGCGGTGCCGACCTGGTGATGGGGCTCGGCCTGCTGGGGATCGTCGGCGTGCGCGCGGACGACGCGGCGGCGGCGCGGGAGGCGCTCGAGCAGGCCGTCCAGGACCCCGGCACCGCGCTGGTACTGATCGACGAGTCCCACGCCGCCGCCCTCGGACCGGCCCTCGACGCCAGCCTGCAGGACACCGCCGGCCCGCTCATCGTCGAGATCCCGGGCCCCGGCAGCTTGCCGTCCGCGGAGCCGCTTCACGAACGGCTCGAACGTGCGCTCGGCTTCAAGTTGAGGGAGTGAGCCCGGTGCTCGATCTCCACGGCGATCTCGAGGCCCTCGTGGCCGAGGCTCAGAGGCGCGTGGAGCAGCGCGCCCTGGAGCGGGAGGCGGCGGCCGCGAGGCGTGCCTCGGAGATCCTTGAGGGCGCCGACGCCGATGCCGCGCAGACCGTGAAGGCGCGTCACGACCACGCCCGGGTCGAAGCGAACGCGCTGCGCGAGCGGCTGCTGGCGGTGGGTGAGATGCAGGCCCAGAGGCTCATGCTGGAGCACCGGGAAGCACTGCTCGATGCCGTCTGGGAGGAAACCCGAAGGCGGCTCGAGGCCCACACCCGAGATCCTTCCAGCTACCTGGCGACCCTGCGCCGCCTGGCGGCGCTCGCCGCCCGCACGCTCGCTTGCGACGACATCGAGCTGGCCACCGAGCCTCGCGGCCGGGCCCTGCTCACTCCGGAGCGGCTCGAGGCCTGGGGCCGCGAGGACGGCGTGCGTTACCGGCTCGCCGACGCGCCCCTCGAGGCGTCGGGCGGGCTGGAGGCGAGCGCCGGACGCCTGCGCTTCGACGCCACCTTCGAAGCCCGGCTGGCCCATGCTCGGGAGGCCCTTCGGGAGGCGGTGGCGGCCCGCCTGCTCGGCGACGCCGTTGCCGGCGGCCGGGGCGACCTGGCGGCGCCGGACGCGATCGAGGACCCCGAGGGGAGGCCGGGGACGTGAGGCAGGTCGGCGTCGTGCACTGGATCAGCGGCCCGGTCGTCAAGGCGCGTCTCAGCGCGCCGGTGGGCTTGCTCGAGCAGGTCTGGGTGGGCGCGCTCCACCTCGCCGGCGAGGTGATCGCCCGCGAGCACGACCTCGCCACCGTTCAGGTCTACGAGGAGACGAGCGGGGTGCGGCCCGGCGAGCCGATCCTGTCCGACGGTCGGCCGCTCGAGGTGACCCTCGGTCCCGGCCTGCTGGGCCAGACCTTCGACGGCATCCAGCGCCCGCTCGAGCGCCTGCTGGCGTCCGGCCCGGGCATCGCTCGCGGCGCCACGGCCGACCCGCTGCCGGCGAGGCGCTGGCCGTTCCGTCCGGCCGTCACGCCGGGCCGGGCCCTGCAGCCGGGCTCGTTGCTGGGCACCGTGCAGGAGACGCCGCTGCTGGAGCACCGCGTGTTGGTCCCACCCGGCATGGCCGGGACGCTGGAGTGGCTCGCGCCCGAGGGCGCGCTAGGGCGCGACGAGCCGCTCGCCCGCCTGCGCGGGCCGGCGGGCGAGACGGTGCACGAGCTCACGCTGGTGCAACGCTGGCCGGTGCGCCAGGCCCGGCCGGTCAGGGAGCGCCTGGAGGCGCACCGCCCGCTCGTCACGGGACAGCGCATCCTCGACACCTTCTACCCGCTTGCCCGTGGGGGAGCCGCCGCCTTGCCCGGCCCCTTCGGCGCCGGCAAGACGGTGCTGCAGCATAGCCTCGCGAAGTGGTGCGACGCCCAGATCATCGTCTACGTGGGCTGCGGGGAGCGCGGCAACGAGATCGCACAGGTCCTCAGCGAGTTCCCCGAGCTCACCGACCCCGCCAGCGGCCGCCCGCTCCTGGAGCGCACCATCCTCATCGCCAACACCTCGAACATGCCGGTCGCGGCCCGCGAGGCGAGCATCTACACCGGCCTGGCGATGGCCGAGTACTACCGGGACATGGGCTACGACGTCGCCCTGATGGCCGATTCCACCAGCCGCTGGGCGGAGGCGCTCCGCGAGATCGCCGGTCGCATGGAGGAGATGCCCGCGGAGGAAGGCTACCCCGCCTACCTGCCGAGCCGCCTGGCCGCCTTCTACGAGCGGGCAGGGGCGTACCGCACGCTCTCCGGTCGGGAGGGGTCGGTGACCATCATCGGCGCCGTCAGCCCGCCGGGCGGCGATGTCACGGAGCCGGTCACGCAGCACACCCAGCGCTTCACCCGCGCGCTGTGGTCGCTGAGCCGAGAGCTCGCCAGCGCACGCCACTACCCCGCGATCGGCTGGGAGGCCAGCTACAGCTTCTATGTCGACGACGTGGCGTCGTGGTGGGCCGAGGCCGGCGCGCCGGACTGGGCGGACCTGCGCCAGCGCGCCGCGCTGGTGCTGGAACAGGATGTGCGCTTGCAGCAGATCGTGCGACTGGTGGGCGGCGAGGCCCTCCCCGACCGCCAGCGCTGGGTCTTGGAGGCGGCGCGCCTGCTCAAGGAAGGCTTCATGCGGCAGAACGCGCTCGACCCGGTCGACGCCACCTGCCCGCCCCGCAAGCAAGCGGCCTTGCTGGAGCTGTTCGTACGCGTCTACGAGCTCGGGCGCGCGCTGGTCGACGCGGGCATCCCGCTGGTGCGCGTCAAGGATGCCATCGGGGCCGGCCGGTTGGTCCGGCTCAAGGAAACGGTTCCGAACGACGATCTTGCCGGCATCGCCCGCGTTCGGGCCGAGACCGAGGCGGCGATCGATGCACTGCAGCGGCCGCCGACGGCCGGCGCGCCGGCGCCCCGGATGGGGCTGGAAGCGGGGGGCGAGTAAGGTGCTCGACGTCATGCGCGCGGACCGCGTGGAGGGCCCGCTGCTCGTGCTGGAGGGCTTCGGGAGGGCGGCGTACGGTGAGGTCGTGGAGGTGCACGCCGCCGGACGCGTGCGCCTGGGCGAGGTGCTGGCGTCGTCCGACGACGCCGCCGTCATCGAGTTGTGGGACGATACCGCCGGGCTGGCACCGGAGAAGCTCCGCGTTCGACTGCGTGGCGAGACGCTCAAGACCGTGGTGGCCGAGGAGATGCTCGGACGCGTGTTCGACGGCCTGGGGCGGCCCCGGGACGGTCTCCCGCCACCGCTCGGCGAGCGGCGCCTGGACGTTCACGGGCAGCCGATCAACCCCGCGGCCAGAGCATACCCGAGGGATCCGATCCACACCGGCGTCACCGCCATCGATCTTCTCAACACGCTGGTGCGCGGGCAGAAACTGCCGCTGCTTTCGGGCGCCGGGCTGCCCCACAACGAGCTGGCGGCGCAGATCGCTCTGCAGGCCGGCGTCGGCCGCGCAGCGGGGCGCTTCGCGGTGGTGTTCGCGGCTCTGGGGATCCCCCACGACACGGCCTCGTACTTCCGGGAGCGCTTCGAGAGCTCCGGCTTGCTCTCACGCACGGCGCTGTTCCTGAACCTGGCGGACGACGCCCCCATGGAGCGCATCGTGACGCCGAGGGTGGCGCTGACGCTCGCCGAGTTCCTCGCCTTCGAGCGCGAGTACCACGTGCTGGTCCTGCTCACCGACATGACCAACTACGCCGAAGCGTTGCGCGAGCTGTCGGCCCGCAAGAACGAGGTGCCGGGGCGCAAGGGTTACCCTGGCTACCTGTACACCGACCTGGCCTCCGTCTACGAGCGCTGCGGGCGCATCCGCGACGTGGCGGGCTCGCTCACGCAGGTGCCGATCCTGAGCATGCCCGGGGACGACATCACCCATCCCGTACCGGACCTGACCGGGTACATCACCGAGGGGCAGGTGGTCCTGAGCCGTTCGTTGAGCCGGGCCGGGGTCTACCCTCCGGTGGACGTGCCGCTGTCGCTGTCCCGCTTGATGAAGGACGGCATCGGCGAGGGTCGCACCCGCGCCGACCACGCCGCCCTGGCGACGCAACTCTACGCTTCCTACGCGCACGTACGGGAGGTCCGAAACCTGGCCACCGTCATCGGCGACGCCGCCCTGGCCGCCATCGACCGTACCTACCTGGCGTTCGGCGAGCGTTTCGAGAAGAGCGTGCTGCAGCAGGGTCCGAGCGAGATCCGCGGCATCGAGGAGAGCCTGGATCGCGGCTGGGACGCGCTGTCGGCCTTGCCCTCCGAGGAAC
>CAYOXR010000584.1:0-4638 GCA_964407955.1 uncultured bacterium
GACAGCCACCTGCACACCTACCTTCGTTTCAAGTGGGCACTGAGCGAGGACGTGCCGACCGTAGCCGGCTACGACCAGGCCGCCTGGGCGGACCTGCCCGACAGCACAGCGGGGCCGGTGGCGCCCGCGCTGGCGCTGTTCGAGGCCCTCCACGAACGCTGGTCGGCGCTCATGGACGTCATGGCTGCGGCCGACTTCGAACGCAGCTACGTGAACCCGCGCAACGGCGAGCGCCGCAGCCTCGGTGTGACGCTCGCTCTGTACGCCTGGCACGGCCACCACCACATCGCCCAGATCACCGGGTTGCGCGAGCGCATGGGCTGGTGAGGCTGCGGCGTGGAGCGCTCGAGCTACCACATCGCGGGCATGGATTGCGAGGCCGAGGCGGCACTGGTACGGCTCGAGCTGGAGGGTTTGCCGTCGGTCCGTGGCTTCACGGTCGACCCGGCCACACGCCGCCTGGAGGTGGTGCACGAGGGCGGGCGGCAGGCGATCAGCCGGGCTCTGGAGCGGCTGTCGCTGGGTGCCAGGCGCCTCTCCTCGGTGCCGGTCGACGCGGCCTCGGACGCGGCCGGCAGCCAGCCTGCCGGCAAGCATGCGGCCACGCAGGCGTCGCTGCTGCGGACCGTGCTGGCGATCAATGCAGGCTTCTTCGTCCTGGAGGCAACCTTCGGCGTCCTGGGGCGATCGCTCGGCCTTCTCGGCGACAGCCTGGACATGCTCGCGGACGCCTTCGTCTACGCGTTGGCGCTCCTCGCCGTCGGCGGGAGCGGCAGGCGTAAGCGGAGCGTCGCCCGCGCCAGCGGCCTGCTCCAGCTGGCGCTCGCCGCCCTGGGGCTCAGCGAGGTGGTACGGCGAGCGTTCTCGCCAACCGTGCCGGACGACCTCGTCATGATGCTCGTCGCGATGCTGGCCCTGGCCGGCAACGCCGTGACTCTGACGTTGCTGAGGCGCGAGCGCAGCGGCGAGGCGCACGTCCGCGCCAGCGTGATCTTCACCAGCAACGACGTGCTCGTCAACCTCGGCGTCATCGTCGCCGGCGCCCTGGTGGCGCTGACGGGGTCGGGCGTCCCGGACCTGGCGATCGGCGCGGCGGTGTTCTTGGTGGTCGGTCGCGGCGCGGTGCGGATCCTGCGCCTCGCCGGCTAGGCGCGGCCGGCCGCGCAGTGCGGTCACGTCCCTGGGTCGACCGCCGGCCACAGCTCCGGGTCCCCGAGGGCCCAGGTGGGGAACGGTTCGTGCGCGAGGAAGCGGCTGGCGTAGAGCCGGGCCAACTTGGCGTAGCGGCCCCGACGCGCCCGGTCGAGCGCATACAGCAGCGCCACCTGCGCGACGTCGGCGAGCCGTGCCAGCACGTCCTTGGCGAGCCACTGAGCCTCTTCGTTCGGGCGCCCATCGAGTGAGGCGAGGGCCGAGCCGAGGGCCGACTCCGCGAGCCGTGCCTCCGGCTCATCGACCGCTTGCAGGAGCGCGCGCATGTCCGCCACGAAGGTCCGGTGCGCCGCCTTCTTCTGCATCACCTCGAGCATGTCGAGCGCCTGGATGTTGCTCGGGCCCTCCCAGATGGGGGTGATGAGCGCCTCCCGGTGCCAGCGCGCGACCGCCGCCTCTTCGAGGAAGCCCAGCCCGCCGAACAGCTCCATGGCCAGGCGGCTGACGTCGGCGGCGTGATCCGCGGTGCGGTTCTTGGCCAGGTAGCCCAGGAAGCGTGCGTAGTGGTAGGCGTCGGAGTACGGCGGACGGTCGTGCCACGCCTTGTCGAAGGCGTCGACGGCATGGAAGGCCAGAGCGAGGCCGCCCGCCTGACGGACCGCCAGCTCGACGAGGTCGCGACGTACCAGCGGGTGCTCGGCCAGCACGCGGCCGAACGCGCTGCGCCGGCGCACGCGCTCCTCGACCTCGAACGCCGCCTTCCGCGCGATGCCCATGCTGGCCACGGCGTTCGCCAGGCGCGACACGGTGAGGGTCTCCAAGGTGTAGTAGATGCCTTCGCCGGCCACGCCGATGAGCTCGGCGTGGCTGTCTTCCAGCTCCACCTCACCCGACGGGACCGCGCGCGTGGCGCTCTTGTCCTTGAGGCGGCGGACGCGGAAGTTGAGCGAGCCCGCCGCATCCAACCGTGGCACCAGGAACAGCGCCAGCCCCTTGGGCCCCGCGGGGGCGCCCTCGGGCCGGGCGGTGACGATGGCTACGTCGGCCAGGCCGGCACCGCTGGCGAAGTACTTGTCGCCGCCGCTGAGCCGCCACCCGGAGGCGCGGCGGCTGGCGACGGTGCGGTTCGCCCCGAGATCGCTGCCGCCCTGCGTCTCGGTCATCCAGGTCGCCCCGAACGCCTCGAGCGCGAGCAGCGAGGTCTCCAGCTGGCGCTGCTCGGGGGCGTACTTGTGCAGCGCATACGCCGTCTGCAGGGTGATGGTGAGGACGCAGTAGAGGCCGGGATCGGCGAGCAGATAGCCTTGCGCGAAGTGGTGGTGCCAGCTGCCGCCCTCGAACGGCGGCCGCATCATCGGAGCAAGCCGCTGAAGCAGGTCACGTTCGGCGGGGCTGAGGCGCACCCGGTCGACCCGCTCGCCGTCGAGGTCGAAGTTGACCAGCACCGGAGGCGCGTCGTGGTCGACGTGGTAGGCGACCTCGTATGCCTCCCGCCCCGCCAACGCCCCGAACGCGGCGAGCTCGGCCCCGTGGGCCGCGACCTCGGGCCAGACGTGCTCCAGGACGGCGCGCAGGTCGGGATCGGCCAGCCAGTGGTTGGTGCCGTACGCATAGGACTGGAACTCCACGTTGACCTCCGTGGCGCGCCTCGCGCCTGCGCGAGGCGGTCGTGGCCGAATTGTAGAGGAGCACGCCCCGCGTTGAAGCCTGGGCGCACGGCGTCCGGAACACTCGAGGCCGCGGGCGCTGCTCGCACGCGTCGGACCGGACGGCGCTGGCAGACGGTCGGGTTGGGCGCCGGGGAATCGTCGCCCGATGCTATCGTGGGCGTCGTGGTGGGCGTGGTGAACGCGCGTGGCTTGAGCCGAAGCTACGGTTCGGTGAGGGCGCTGGACGGCGTGGACGTCGATCTCGGAGCCGGGGAGATCGTCGGCCTGTTGGGTCCCAGCGGCGCCGGAAAGAGCACGCTGGTGGGCATTCTGGCGCTGCTGCGGCGCGCCAGCCAGGGAAGTCTCAGCCTGTTCGGCGAGGAGGTGCGCCCCGGCAACTTGCACAGCCTGCGGCGCCGCATCGGCTACATGCCCCAGGAGCATGCACTCTACGAGGACCTGTCGGCGCGCTTCAACGTGCGCTTCTTCGGCCGCGGCGCTCGCCGGCAACGCTGCGACGAGCTGCTGGGCTTCCTGGGTCTGGCGGAGCGGGCCGCCGACCCCGTTCACACCATGTCGGGCGGCATGAAGCAGCGCGTGTCGCTGGCCTGCGCGCTGATCGCGTCGCCGCGGCTGCTGCTGCTCGACGAGCCGACCGCCGGCATCGATCCGGTGTTGCGGGAGCGTTTCTGGAGCGAGTTCCGCCGTCTTCGTGACGACGGCGCCAGCCTGCTGGTGTCGACCCACCAGATCGACGAAGCCGTGCACTGCGATCGCTTGCTCATCGTGCGCGAGGGTCGGCTGATCGCCAACACCACTCCGCGCACGCTCATGCGGAGGGCGGGCGTGACGGCGCGGCTCGAGCGGCAGGGGGGTCGAGTGGAAGAGCGCAGGTTCACGGCCGGCGGTCGCGAGCTGCTGGCCTGGCTGCGGAGCCTCGACGAGGCTGGGACCGAGCGCGTAGAGGTCGTGGCGGACTCGCTCGAGGACATCATCGTGGCGCTCATGCGGGAGGAGGCGGCGCGTGCCTGAGGGGTTGCGGGACACGCTCCAGGTGGCCAGACGGGTGCTCCTCCAGACGCTGCGCGATCCGCGCTTCCTGGTCCTCGCGCTGGCGGTGCCGGTGCTGCTGGTGCTGCTTCTCAAGGGCATCTTCGAGGGCGTGCCGGCGTTCAAGGCGCTCCACGTCCCCATCGACGCCTACGCGTTGCCCGCCGGCGGCTTCATGGTGTTCTTCCTGGCCTACGTGCTGTCGACGCTGGTGCTCGTGCGTGAGCGCCGCGACGGCACGCTGGAACGCATGCTGGCCGTCGGCTACGCGAGGCCTGCCATCACCGCCGGGTTCGTGGCCGGTTACGGCGCGCTGGCGCTGGTGCAGACGGCGCTGGTGGTGCTCTCCACCGCGTGGTTGTTCGGCATCGACCTGGGCTCGCGGTGGGTGCCGGTGTCGCTGACGACCTTCGTGCTCTCGATGGTGTCGATCGCCATGGGCGTGTTCGTGTCGGCCGCGGCGCGCAGCGAGGGCCAGGTGTTCCCCACGATCCCGCTGCTCATCGTGCCGACGCTGCTGCTGTGCGGGGTGGTGCTGCCCCTCGAGCAGCTTCCACGCTACCTGCGCGTGCTGGCGCACGTGCTGCCACCCACCTACGCCGAGAACGTGCTGCTCGGCATGATGCGCAAGGGGCACGACTTCGCCCGCGAGCTGCCCAGCTTCCTGGCGCTCGCCGGCTTCGGCGTCGCCCTCACGGTGGCCGCCAGTCTGAGCGTCCGCGTGCGGGAGTGAATGCGCCGCCAACGAGCGGTTCCGGTCACCTCCAGCCTGCGCCGGGCCGGTTGC
>CAYOXR010000585.1:0-1821 GCA_964407955.1 uncultured bacterium
GGTGCCGGCGCGCTCATGGCCCTCGTCGAGCTCATCGCCAGCGGCATCGTTCTGGCGGCGTTCGGGCCGTCGTGGTACCACGACGAGCCCGTGGGTCGCTTCTTCAACGCGCTCCACTTCTGGGGCGTCCAGGTGTTCTTCGCGGCGCTGGCGCTCCACATCTTCACGAAGTTCTTCATGGCAGCCTGGCGCGACGGCCGCTGGCCGACCTGGGCCGCGGGCATGCTGGCGTTCTTCGTTGCGCTGTTCGCGGGCCTGACCGGATACCTGGCGCAGACCAACTTCGACTCGCAGTGGATCGCGGTGCAGTCCAAGGACGCCATAAACGCCGCGGGAGGCGGAAGCATCTTCAATCCGATGAACCTCGGGCAGGTGCTGACGCTCCACGTGGTGGTGCTGCCGCTGGTCATCGTCGCGCTCGTCGGCGTGCACCTGATCCTCATCCGCCGCGATGGGCCGGTGCGACCGCTGACGCTGCGCGGGGAGAAGGCCGGCGAAGGCGCTCGGTGAGCGTCCGCTCCGAGCAGACGCTGCGTGGCATCCCCACCAAGCCGTATGACCTGCTCCTGGAGGGCGTGCTGGTGCTGGGCCTGGTGTCTGTGCTGGTGGTGGTGCTGGCGGCGCTCTTCGGGTCGCCCGACTACCCCACCGTGCGCGCCTCCGACGTTGCGCGTGTGCAGCCGCTTGCCCTGGTTCGCACGGCGGCCAGGATGCTGGCCGGCCAGAGCGATCTGAATGGTTACGGCCCGCCGTACACAACCGATCGCGCCGGCGCGCAGCGCGTGCTCGGCGTAGCCCCCGCCAACTGGTTTGGCGTCAGCGATCCCATCCGTCCCGCACGAGACCTGGTGCTGGCGCCGCTGCAGCGGGCGTCCGCCCTCGATCCGTCGCTGGTTGCGCCGCTGAAGGCATTCGAAGCAGCCGGTGCCGGGCAGCAGCACGCCTGGGCGCGTGCCTATCTGAAGGCCCTGGGCAAGGCCTCGGTGTCGGGGGGCCGGATCGTCGTTCCTTCGGGTGCCTACGGCCCCGTTCCCGAGCTGATGAACGGGATGCTCGAGCTGGGCCGGTCCGGGCTGCTCGCGGGGGCGCTGGAGGCAAGCGGCCGGCAGCCCTACGCCTTGAACCCGACCCGCGCGCTGCTGTTCTTCCAGGGGCCGGTGGATCACGCCGTCGCAGGCTCGCTCAACATGAGGGGCGACAGCTGGGGCATCAGTCACGAGACCGGACCCTACCCCGGCGCCTGGTGGCTGTGGCCGTACACGTTCCTGTACCAGGTGCCGCCGATGGTCCACTCGGCCAACGGCGACCTCCAGGTGGTTGTGATCGTGCTCGTGGCATTGGTGCTGGTGCCGCTCTTCCTGCCGTTCGTGCCGGTGCTCAACCGGATTCCGCGCTGGATCCCGGTCTACCGCTGGATCTGGCGAAGCTGGTACGACCGCGGCACGTAGCGCGGTCCCCGACAGCCCCTGCGCTCGAGCGGCGCGCCGATCGGGATGGTGCCGAGGACGCGCAACGCGTCCTCGGCACCATGGCTGTCGCTGCGGTCTGCCCGCTGCGCGTGAGGCTAGTTCCCGATCCCGACGAGGGCCGGCACCAGGGCGTTCGCGACGGGGCTGCCGAGTCCGGTGACGAAATCGTAGCCCATGGTCGTCTGACACGGGCTGCTGCCGCTCGTACCGCCGCCGGCGTGCGGCCCGTGCTTGGGGCCCGACGACGTGCAGTTGTTGCCCGAGGTGATGTCGGTGAAGTCGCTCTGGTAGCTGGAGCCGGCGAGCGCGTACGTCGGCGACGTGAGGCCCGAGGAGGCGCTGGTCGTGCCGC
>CAYOXR010000586.1:0-1593 GCA_964407955.1 uncultured bacterium
GCTCGGCGCCTTCACCTCGCCTCTGCCGGAGCGCTTCAGCGTCCTCGCCTACGACCCCCGCGGCTTCGGCCGCTCCTCCGCCTCCGACCCCGTCACCACGATCGCAGCGATGGCCGACGACGCCGCCTCCCTCGCCGCCGCCGCCGGCTGGCGGCGCTACCACGTGTTCGGCGCGTCGATGGGCGGCATGGTCGCCCAGGAGCTCGCCCTGCGCCATTCTGACGCCGTCGACAAGCTGGTGCTGGGTGTCACCAACGCCGGCGGCGCAAACGCCGGGAAGGTGGAGGCGCACGAGATTCGGGCCTTGAGCGCGGCCGACATGCTGCGCGCGTCCGACACGCGCCAGGACGACGCCTGGATGGCGGCGCACCCCGACGCCGCACGGCAGGCCGAGCAGCGCTTCCGCGGCACCTGGGACGCGCTCGCGGCCGACCCGGTCAGGCTCCGCGGCTACCAGGCCCAGGTCGAGGCCGCCAAGGCGCACGACACCTTCGATCGCCTCGGGAGCATCCACGCCCCCACCCTCGTGTTCGCGGGCCGCTTCGACGGCAGCTGCACGCCGGCCGTCACCGCCGCGCTCGCCGAACGCATCCCCGGGGCTCGCTACGCGCTCTTCGACGCAGGCCACGGCAACTGGTCCTCCGACCCCGAGGCATGGGCCGTCATCCTGGCGTTCCTGCTGGGTTGACCCGCCCGTCCAATGGCCGCAAGGGGATTCGAGGGGACGCTCGGCCCCGCGTGCGAGCCGATACCCGCGGCCCGGGCCAGGACGGGACGTAGCTCCCTTGCGCGGACCCGTCGACATCTCCATGCTCTACTCGAATCTCGTGCCGCCGATTGGGGTGGGGTATGAGCGTTCGGCATCCGGCTTCAACCAAGCGTGCAAATCACGGCGCGTCGGGGTCGCGGAGCGTTGCCTTCGTCGTCTTCGTGGTGATCGCGATCGCGCTGGCATACGCCATCGCCGGAGGCGTGGCAACCCGGCTCGGCTGGTCTCAAGAGAGCCTGCTGGCACTGGCGAACGGCATCCTGGCCGTCGCTGGTGGCGTCGCGCTGTGGCGGCGAGGGGGCCTCGCCGGTGCAGGCATCGAGCCGAGGCCCTGGCGCCGGGCGCTGGCGCTGTCGACGCCGCTGTTCTTGCCCGCCGCCGTGACCCTGGTGCTGGCGCTCGTGTTCGGCGGCGCGTGGAGCGCTCCCGGAGTCGCGACGTACGTTGGCCTGGCGCTGCTGGTGGGCCTCGCAGAGGAACTGCAGTTTCGCGGCCTGATCTACGGCGCCTTGCGCCGCTTCGGCGCCACCCGTGGCGTGGTGATCTCGGCCGCGCTGTTCGGCCTGCTCCACACGATGAACATCGCGCGGGGCGCCGGTGTCGCAGGCAGCCTTCTGCAGGTCGTCTACGCCTTCGCATTCGGCTGCGCATTCGCGGCTGCGCTCGAGCTTGGCGGCAGGCTTGCGCCGTTGATCGCGGCGCACGCCCTGACGGACCTGTTCGCCTATTTGGCCGGCCAGGGCGCGACCTATGCCGGGGGCCACGACGCGCTCATCGGCGCGGTCACGGTCGCCTACGTGCTGGTGCTCGGCGGCTACGCCTGG
>CAYOXR010000587.1:0-3209 GCA_964407955.1 uncultured bacterium
CAGGTGTCGACCGTCTTGTACACGGGCGCGCCGCCCTTGCCGAGCCGGATCGCGCGGATGTCGGCCGGGTCGCGGCCGCACAGGTGCGCCACGTCGGCGTCGCTGAAGCCGAAGCGCTTGACCTCACGCCATTGCGACCAGGTCCAGGCCTCGGGCTCCGGCATGCGGCGGATCTCCTCCTCGCCGTCGACGATCTCCTTGAGCTGCGCCAGGAACCACGGGTCGATACGGGTCTTCTCGTGCAAGAGCTGAGGGCTGCGGCCGCGACGCAGCAGCTCCAGCACCGCCGGGAGGCGCACCGGGTTGGCGACCAGCAGCGCCTCGAGCTCCGCCGGGGGCATCGCCTGCGTCTCCCCGCGCACGTCGAGCTCGAGCGAGCGCAGCGCCTTCAGGAGCGACTCCTTGAAGGTGCGGCCGATGGCCATCACCTCGCCCACCGAGCGCATCTGCGTGCCGAGCTCGCGCGACGCGCCCGGGAACTTCTCGAACGCGAAGCGCGGGATCTTGGTGACGACGTAGTCGATGGTCGGCTCGAAGGCGGCCTTGGTCTCCTTGGTGATGTCGTTCGGGAGCTCGTCGAGGTGGTAGCCGACGGCCAGCAGCGCAGCGATCTTGGCGATCGGGTAGCCCGTGGCCTTGGAGGCCAGAGCCGAGGAGCGCGACACCCGCGGGTTCATCTCGATGACGATGGTCTCGCCGTCGACCGGGTTGACCGCGAACTGGATGTTGGAGCCGCCCGTGTCCACGCCGATCTCGCGGATGATGGCGATGGCGTAGTCGCGGAGCTTCTGGTACTCCTTGTCCGACAGCGTCTGCGCCGGCGCCACGGTGATTGAGTCGCCGGTGTGCACCCCCATCGGGTCGACGTTCTCGATGGAGCAGATGATGACGACCGTGTCGTTGTGGTCGCGCATCACCTCCAGCTCGTACTCCTTCCAGCCGAGCACGGACTGCTCGACGAGCACGGTGTGCACGGGCGAGTCGTGCAGGCCCTGGCGCACCACCTGGCGGAACTCCGCCTCGTCGCGGGCGACGCCGCCGCCGGTGCCGCCGAGGGTGTAGCTGGGCCGGATGATGGCGGGATAGCCGATGCTCCCCACGAAGGCGAGCGCCTCGTCGAGCGTCGAGATCAGCTTGCCGGCCGGCGTCTTGATGCCGATGTCGGCCATGCTGGCCTGGAAGCGCTGGCGGTCCTCGCCCTTCTGGATGGCGTCGTAGTTGGCGCCGATGAGCTCCACCCCGTGCCGCTCGAGGGTGCCTTCCTCCCACAGCGTCTTCGCGAGGTTCAGGGCGGTCTGGCCGCCGAGGGTGGGAAGCAGCGCGTCGGGCCGTTCGGCCTCGATCACCTTCTCGATGAAGGTCGGCGTCAGCGGCTCGACGTAGGTGCGGTCGGCCACGTCGGGGTCGGTCATGATGGTGGCGGGGTTGGAGTTGACCAGCACCACCTGGTATCCGGCATTGCGCAAGGCCTTGCAGGCCTGGGTTCCCGAGTAATCGAACTCGGCCGCCTGCCCGATGACGATCGGGCCGGAGCCGAGGATCAGGATCTTGTGGATGTCGTCACGTCTGGGCATGGGTTCGTACCGGCCCCGGCCGGTCCGCTCGGGAGTGTATCACGGCTGGGCGCGGGGTTCCCGGCGGCCGAGACAGGTGCCCATGCGGCGTGGGAACTCCGCCCGGTATCCGCCGGGCGCGGCGCCCACAGGTTTCGCGGGCTGCGCTCACGCTGCTCGAGCCCAGCCTGGCTGCGCCGCCGTCCATGGCGTTCGTGCAAGATCTTCCCGGCGCGTGCATGCTCGCAGCATGGCCGAGGGTGTCGAGGGTTCCATGGGGCGCGGGGCTCCGGTCGGCGGCCGGCTCAACGTGGCCGAGTTCCTGGCGCTGCTGCGTGCCGGCGCCGTCCCCGGCGGGCCGCGCGCCGAGCTGGTGGCGGGCCGGGTGGAGGTGCCTCCGCTGCCGAGCCCGCGCGAGGTGGCGGCGGTGGTCGCCCTGGCGTCCCGCTTGGAGCCGCAGCTCGCGTTGCGCGCGGCGCTGGCGTTCCGGCCCGCCCTGCACCTTGCCGACGCCGACCTGTTGCGGCCGGACCTGGCGCTGCTGGACGCCTCGCCCCGCTTCGGCCGGGCCGCGGCGCGGCCCGGGAGCGAGGCGCTGCTGGTGGTGGAAGCGGTGCGCGGGGCGCGGAGCCTCGATGTCCGGCTGCCACGCTACGCTGCGGGCGGCGTGAGCGAAGCGTGGCTGCTCGACCTGTCACGCGACTGGGTGGAGGTGTACCGCTCGCCGGGCCACGGGCGCTACGGATCACGCACCCTCTGGTACCGCGGTGAGCCCATCGGCGTCACAGCGTTGCCCGGCGTGGCGGCCGAGGCGTTGGGCACGCTCTAGGGCCCGGATCGTGCTGTGGCGTGTGCTGTGGCGCGTGCTGTGGGGCCCGGCGGCAGCGCGCCGGACGGCGTCGACTATGCTGAAGCCCGTCCATGCCACGAGTTCGGCCCGTCGCGCCCTACGCCTTCCTCCTCCTCGCGCCCGCCGTCCTGGTGGAGCTTCTCTCGGGCAACACGCCGCCTCTTCGGCTCGCCAACCCGTTCCTGGCCCTCATCCTCGTCGTGAGCTACGGGCTGCCCGCGCTCCTCATCGCCGACGCGGCGGCGCGCTGGAAGCTCTCGTGGGGAGGCGCCACCGCCCTGTGCTACGCCTACGGCTTCTACAACGAGGGCGTCGTTGCCAAGACCCTCATCGACGGCCACGCCGCCACCGCCTCGTACAACGGCTACGGCGTGTTCCTCGGGCTCGGCATCCCGTGGATGCTCTCGATCCTCACGGTGCATGCGTTCCTCTCGATGCTCTTCCCGGTCGTGTTCGCGGGGGAGCTATTCCCCGAGCGGATGCGGAAACCCTTCCTCCCGCTGTGGACGCGCGTCGCGTTCGTCGCCGTGCTGCTCGTTCTCGGCTACCTGCTCTTCACCGCGCGTAGCTCGTTCCACGCCCCGCTTCCGTACTTCTTCGCATTCCTAGCGGCGATCGCCGTCATCGCGCTGGGCGCGCGGCTGTCCACGCGCAGACGCGGGCTCCAGCCCCGCCACGGGTCCGGGCAGCTGAGGCTCGCGCCGTTCTGGTGGGGTGTCCTCGCGCCGATCTTGGTCCTGGCGGGGCCGAGCCTCATCGTGAACGCGCGCCTGAGCGTGGCGTACTTCGTGCTCTTCTGGCTAGCC
>CAYOXR010000588.1:0-3535 GCA_964407955.1 uncultured bacterium
GCTGCCTACACTCTGGGCACATCCGACCGGCATCGCTTCGTCGCGGCAGCGCCCGAGAGCTCGTCGGCGAGCGAGGTGAGAGCGCGATGATCGATTCCCGAGAGTTCCGCCGCACCCTGGGGCGGTTCGCCACCGGCATCACGGTGGTCACCATGCGTTCGGGCGCACAGGTCCACGGGATCACCGTCAACTCTTTCATGTCGGTCTCCCTCATTCCTCCGCTGATCGCTGTGTGTATCGACCAGCGCGCGCAGGCGCATGCCACTCTGAGTGAGAGCGAACGGTTCGGCGTGAGCATCCTCCGTGCGCGGCAGGAGGCCCTGTCCGACCACTTCGCCGGCCGCCAGGCGAGGGGCGTGAAGGAACGCTTCGAGGACTTCCAGGGCTTGCCGGTGGTCCCCGACGCGCTCGGCTACCTTGTGTGCCGCACCTACGGCATCACCGATGCAGGCGACCACAGCCTCTTCCTCGGCGAGGTCGAGGCGCTGGCCAGCTTCGAGGGGCGCCCCCTGCTCTACTTCGAGGGCCGCTACGCCGACGTCCGCGCCATGCAGTTCACCGACTAGCGCTGCGTCGGGACCTTGGCCGGCGCCGCTCCGGGACGACCGTCACAGGACCGGCGAGCGGCGTGACCTTAGACTGCAAGAAGGGGGCCATGCATCCTGGACCAGCCGGGTCGGCGTGGCGCGGGTGGAGGAGGGGTTGTGGTCCACGCGTCCGTGCCGCGTCAGCGCGCGCGCCGACGGCGGCAGTGGCTGTGGTTGTCTCTGGCGCTGCTGGCGGTGGTTGCCATTGCGTTCGCATGGTTGCGACCCAGGAGCCCGGCGCCGCAACGCGTCTATTTGGAGCGCGTCGAGCGCACGGCGTTCGTGCGCGAGGTGAGCGGAACCGGCACGGTGGAGGCGGCCCGCAGTCGCGTGGTGGTCTTTGCCGGCACGGGTACGGTGGCGGAGGTCGCCGTCAGCGAAGGTGACCGGGTGGACGCCGGCGCGCTGTTGGCCCGGCTCGACACCCGTGCCCTCGAGCGCGAGCTCGCCAGCAACCGGGCCGAGCTGGCCTCGGCGCGGGCCGACCTCGAGCGGGTGCACGCCCAGCAGACGATCGACCGGCTGGATGCGGACGCCGCCGTGACCGCGGCCGAGAACCGCGTTGCGGACGCAACTCAGGCGTTGGCAGATGCGCGTCGCTCGCTGGCGGCGAGCGAGCGCCTGTACGCCGCCGGCGGGGCGGCTCGGAACGAGCTCGACGCGGCGAGGGCGGCCGTGGACCAGGCCGCGCGGCAGGTCGAGGAGGTGCAGCTCGGGCTCGACACGGCGCGCCTGCGCCAGACGAGCTTCGACGCATTGGCGGCCGCGCAGCTCGCCGCCGGCGAGGCGACCGCGCGGCGCCTCGAGACTGCCATCGCCAACGCCGAGCAGCAGCGTACCGAAGCCGCTCTCGTCGCCCCCTTCGCGGGCGTGGTGGCGAAGGTACCGATCAAGGTGGGCGACCTCATAGTGTCCACCACGCCACAAGGCGTGACGGTGGTGGACGACAGCAGCGTGAGCGTGCTGGCCGACTTCGACGAGAACCGCGCCGTCGATCTGGCCGCGCGGCAGGCGGCGACCATCACCCCCGACGCCGCTCCCGAGCTGGCACTGCCTGCGGTCGTCACGCGCGTGGATCCGGTGGCGGAGCGAGGCGGCGGCAGCAGCGCCACGCTGCGCGCCGAGCTCGCCTTCGCGCCGCCTGACGGCGAGCCGCTCCCGCGGGGGGCGGTGCGCCCCGGATACACCGTGACCGCCAAGGTGATCGTGCGCAGCATTCCCGAGGCGCTGGTCGTGCCGCTGGAGGCGATCGGCACGGACGGCGCCGACAGCTACGTCTTCCGCGTGCGGCAGACCGAGCCGGGCCGCGGCGTGGCGCAGCGCGTGCCCGTCGAGGTAGCCGATCGCAACGCCACCCTGGCCGCGGTACGTTCGGCCGATCTGGCCGCCGGCGATCGGGTCGCGGCCACCAACGTCGACGCGCTCGAGACCGGCGAGACGGTGGTCTTCGAGACGGCGGGAGGCGGGGGATGAGGCCGTCCTCGGGAGGCGCCCCGTCCGCGGCGCGCGCTCCCGTCATCGACGCGCGCGACCTCCGCAAGGTGTACGCCATGGAGGGGGGCCTCGAGGTCCACGCCCTGCGCGGGCTCGACCTGCAGGTCGGCCACGGCGAGTACCTCGCCATCATGGGACCGTCCGGAAGCGGCAAGTCGACCCTGCTGCAGATCCTGGGGTGCCTCGACTCGCCCACCGGGGGCAGCTACCGGCTGGCCGGTCAGGAGGTCGCCAGCATGGACGAGGACGCGCTGGCCGAGGTGCGCAACCGGCGCATCGGCTTCGTCTTCCAGGCGTTCAACCTGCTGCCGCGCTCGTCGGCGCTTCGCAACGTGGCGTTGCCGCTGATGTACCGGGGCGTGCGCGCCGGCGAGCGCAGCGAGCGCGCCGCGGCGGCGCTTGCCCGCGTGGGGCTGGGCGACCGCCTCGAGCACCGCCCCAACGAGCTCTCCGGCGGCCAGCGGCAGCGGGTCGCCATCGCGCGGGCGCTGGTGACCGAGCCCGACATCCTGCTGGCCGACGAGCCGACCGGCAACCTCGACAGCCGGACGGGTAAGGAGATCCTGGAGCTGTTCGACGCGCTCCACCGCGAGGGCCGCACCGTGTTGACGGTGACGCACGAAGCGGAGGTGGCGGGGCGCACCGAGCGCATCGTGCACATCCGTGATGGCCGAGTGGAGTCGAGCGAGCGCACGCGGCCGGCGGCGGTGGAGGCGGCGACCGGCGCACCCCCGGGGGGCCTGCCGTGATCCTGGAGAACCTCCGCTCGGCCCTGGAGGCCCTCGCCGGCAACCGGCTGCGTTCGGTGCTGACGCTGCTCGGCGTAATGATCGGGGTGTTCGCCGTCACGACGACCATCAGCCTGGGCGCCATCGCCACCGCCGGCATCACGGGCCAGCTTCAGGCCTTCGGCAACCAGGCGCTGTTCATCACCCCGAACGAGGACAACCCCGGCTCGACGCCCTTCAGCGACGCCGACATCGAGGCCCTCTCGCGCCTGCCGGTGAGTGTGCTGCGCCAGCGCAGCGTGCGCGGGGTGGCGCGCGCGGGCAGCGAGGAGTCCCCGCTCAGCGTCAACGGCGTCACCGCCAACGCCCCGCAGGTCGACCGCACCCTCAAGATGGCGCGCGGGCGCTACTTCACCGAGGCGGAGGACCGGCGCGCGGCGCCGGTGATGGTGCTGTCGGCCGACGCACGCGAGGCGCTCTTCCCGGACGACCCCAACCCCGTCGGGCGCGAGGTGTCGGTGACGGTGGGGAGCAGCCGGACCTTCTACACCGTGATCGGGGTCAAGGAGCCGCTGACCGGCGCCTTCAGCTTCGCCGCCACCGCCGCGGCCGACATCCCGTTGCAGACGCTCTACCTGACCTACCCTTCGGTGACGCGCGGCGAGTACCCGTTCCTGCCGGTGACCGTGAGCCTGGAGCGGGACATCAACGACATCGAGGCGCAGG
>CAYOXR010000589.1:0-4806 GCA_964407955.1 uncultured bacterium
ATGCTGCAGGAGGCGGTGGACGCCCTCATCGACAACGGCCGCCGCGGCAGCGCGGTGGTGCACCCCGGCTCCGATCGACCGCTGAGGAGCCTCACCGACCTGCTTGGCGGCAAGCAGGGGCGGTTCCGCCAGAACCTGCTCGGCAAGCGCGTGGACTACTCGGGGCGCAGCGTCATCGTGGTCGGCCCGCAGCTCAAGCTGCACCAGTGCGGCGTGCCCAAGCGTATGGCGCTGGAGCTGTTCAAGCCGTTCTTGTTCAAGAAGCTCGAGGAGCGCGGCATCGTCAGCAACATCAAGAGCGCGCGCAAGCTGCTGGAGCGCTACCGCGACACCCGCGACGAGATCTGGGACGCTCTCGAGGAGGTCATCCAGGACCGGGTCGTGTTGCTGAACCGGGCGCCGACGCTGCACCGCCTCGGCATCCAGGCGTTCGAGCCGGTGCTGGTCGAAGGCCAGGCCATCCAGCTACACCCGCTGGTGTGCGAGGCCTTCAACGCCGACTTCGACGGCGACCAGATGGCGATCCACGTGCCGCTGTCGGTGTACGCGCAGGCCGAGGCCAGGTTGCAGATGCTCTCCAGCCACAACCTGCTCAGCCCCGCGCACGGCGACCCCAACGTGCAGGCCAGCCGCGACATCATCCTCGGCCTGTTCGTGCTCACCCAGGTGCACACCGGCCACCGCGGTGTCGGGCGCGCGTTCAAGACGCCCGAAGAGGCGTTCAAAGCCTTCGATGCCGGCGAGCTCGACCTCAACTCCAGCATCACGGTGGCGGGCGAGGAGACGAGCGTGGGACGCCTGCGCTACCGCTTCGCCAATGTCGACGAGGCGCTTCTGGCCGTGGAGCACGGTGAGATCGACATGCAGGACGTGGTGAGCGTGCGCGTCGACGACGGCCACATCGAGGAGACGAGCCCCGGACGTTGCCTGTTCGCGCGCATGGTCCGCGAGACGCTGGCCGAGGGCGGGGTCGAGCTGCCGCCCGGCATGATCCGCTACGACACCGCGTACGAGAAGGGTGCCTTGCGCGACCTGGTGGTGGACTCCTTCAAGCGTCTCGGCATCGAGCGCACCGCAGCGCTCCTCGACGGGCTCAAGCAGTACGGCTTCGAGCTGTCGACGACCAGCGGCATCACCATCGGCATCGACGACGTCGCCATCCCGCCCAAGAAGCAGGAGTTGCTCGCCGACGCCCAGAGCAAGCTCGAGCGCATCAACACCGCCTTCGAGCGCGGCTTCGTGACCGAGCAGGAGCGCTTCCAGCAGGTCGTCAGGCTGTGGAACGACACCACCGAGGCGGTCAAGGACGCGGTCTTCGAGAACTTCCGCGACAACATGCCTTTCAACCCGCTGTTCGTCATGGCTCAGTCGGGTGCGCGCGGCAATCCTCAGCAGATCCGCCAGCTCGCCGGCATGCGCGGGCTGATGGCCAAGCCCTCCGGCGACACCATCGAGCTGCCCATCCGCGCGAACTTCCGCGAGGGCCTGGACGTGCTGGAGTACTTCATCTCCACCCACGGCGCCCGCAAGGGCGGCGCCGACACGGCGCTGCGCACCGCCGACTCGGGCTACCTGACGCGCAAGCTGGTCGATGTGGCGCACGAGCTGGTGGTGCGCGAGGACGACTGCGGCACCGCCGATTTCGTGGGGATCGCGCTCTACAGCCCCGACGGGCGGCCACGGCCCAGGAGCCATCTGGAGATGAGCCTCTACGGGCGCAAGCTGGCGCTCGACGTGACCATGGGCGACCTGCACCTCCCGCAGGGCCACACGCTGATGCGGGAGGATGTGGCCGCCATCGCCAAGCGCATCGCCGACAACCCCGAGGTCCGCGAGATCGAGGTGCGCAGCCCGCTGACGTGCCAGACGCGCGCCGGCGTCTGCCGCGCGTGCTACGGCCTGGACATGTCGACGATGCGCGAGGTCGGCCTCGGCGAGGCGGTCGGCGTGATCGCCGCCGAGTCGATCGGTGAGCCCGGCACGCAGCTCACGATGCGCACCTTCCACACCGGCGGGATCGCCACCAGCAGCGACATCACGCAGGGCCTGCCGCGCGTCATCGAGCTGGTGGAGGCTCGCAAGCCCAAGGTCAAGGCGATCATCAGCGACCTCGACGGGGTCGTGCAGATCCAGGAAGACGACGAGCGCTTCCGCGTGACGGTCGCCTCCGAGGACGGCGAGTTCAGCCGCACCTACCGCATCGACAAGGGTACCCGCCTGCTGGTGCATGACGGGGACCACGTCGAGGCCGGGGACCAGCTGACCCGGGGCGCCATCAACCCTCACGACCTGCTGGAGTCACGCGGCCCCGGTGCGGTGCAGTCCTACCTGGTCAACGAGGTGCAGCGTGTCTACCGCGGGCAGGGCGTGAGCGTCCACGACAAGCACATCGAGGTGATCGTCCGGCAGATGCTCAAGTACGTGGAGATCCTCGAACCCGGCGACAGCGAGTTCCTCGAGGGCCAGACCGTCGAGCGCTTCGACGTCGAGGAGGCCAACGACCACCTGCTCGACGAGGGCAAGACGCCGGCCTCGTGGAAGCCGGTCCTGCTGGGAATCACCAAGGCGTCGCTGTCGACCAAGAGCTGGTTGTCGGCGGCGAGCTTCCAGCACACCACCCACGTGCTGACCGAGGCGGCGGTGTCGGGCAAGGCCGACAACCTGGTCGGACTCAAGGAGAACGTCATCCTGGGCCGGTTGATCCCGGCGGGCACCGGCCTCGACGCCATCCGGCACACGCGTGTGGCCGACGAGCGCACGCTCGAGAAGAGCCGGGAGGCCGAGGCGCTGGTGCCGGCGGCGCCGGTGCGGCCGGCGGCCGATCAGGAGAAGCGTCCGGAGGCGTGAGTCGCCGCAGGGCGACGTGAGACGTGACGTCGCGGCGAGGGGCCGGCCGGCAGGCCGGCCCCTCGCGTACGGCTGCTAGGCTTGATGGCGAGATGCGCGGGAGCGGTTCCGGGACGGGTGACGGCGTTGTTGCGGCGGGCGGGCGCAGGGTGCTGGCGCTGGATCCCGGGCGCAACCTCGGCGCCGCCTGGGTGCGCTTCGACGGCACCGTGGAGCGGCTGGCGATCCTGACGGATGCGGAGCTCGAGCGCCTGGCGCTACCGGCCGGCACCACCGTCGTGGTGGGCGACGGCACCGGCAGTGCGGGGCTGGTCGAGCGTTTGCGCACGCGGGGCGCCGAGCCGGTCCTGGTGGACGAACGCGACACCAGCCTGCGGGCGCGGGCGCTGTACTTCCGCGACCATCCGGCGCGGGGTCTGGCCCGGCTCCTGCCCCCGGGCATGCGCCCTGCGCCGCGCCGGATCGACGACTACGCGGCCCTGGCCATCGCCTTGCGCTGGCTCGCGTCGGGCGCGGCGGCGGCGCGGGACGACGCAGGGCGCATGTGAGCCGGCGTCGGCGCGGCCCACGCGGCGGCGCCGCGGGCGCCCGCGCACGCGAAGGGCCGGAGCTCGGCCCCGGCCCGGACGCAACCGTTTGCCTTCGAGAAGCGCCTCAGTTCAGCTCGTCGTCCTCGCCGGCATCCATCAGCGCGCGCGCTTCCTGGACGTTGATGGCGAGCACCGCGCTGATCTCGCCCGCCAGGAGGCGCAGGGCACGACGGTAGGCCTGCCGGTCCAGATCGGGTAGGCCCCGTTCCAGATCCCAGCGGCGAAGCTCGCTCGCCAGCGTGGCGATCTGATAGGGGTCGCCGCTGGTGAGGATGTCGGTCACCTTGCGGTGGCGCGCCGCCCACTGCTTGGGCAGCGTGATGCGACCGTTGTTCAGGCGCTCAAGGACGCTCTGGACCTCCTCGTTGGTGAGCGCCGGGCGCAGCCCTGCCTCGTAGGGAGCGTGCACCGGCACGTACGCACGCGACGTGCCGTTGGGGAACTCGACCTCGTAGTAATCGAGATCCGCGCCTGCGATCGTGCGCACGGTGGTCCCGGAAACGATGCCGACGCCGTACGGCGGGAGGACCACCTGATCACCACTCTTGAAGGTCTTGCTCTGATCTTTCAATGTTGCCTGCTCCCTTCAGCCAGGGCTCATGCAGATATCAGCAGCCGCTCAGCGCGGCGGCCGACAATTCAGGAAGTTGGGGGGAAAGTTGAGAGGGGTGGCTTGACGGACGAGAAACGTGGCTCCGGCAAGCTCATCCACGTACCGCATTCTAGCAGATAGCCGGCCCCGCTGCATGGGATCCGGGGGTCATCCGGGACGAATGTCGCTTGCGCCGCCCACGCGGGCTCAGTCGCCGAGGACCTCGGGAGGAACGGTGCCCGGCACGGACGGCTCGGTCGAGCGCACCGTGAACACCACGCCTGCCAGGAGCACCGCCGCGCCGATGAGCGTGAGCGCGGTGGGCACCTCCCCAAGGATGATGAAGGCGAGCAAGGTGGAGCCGACCGGTTCGAGCAGGATGACGGTGGAGACCAGCGTCGGGTCGAGGTGACGGACCGCGTAGTTGATGCCGTTGTGCCCGATGAGCTGTGGAACGAGCGCGAGAAGCAGGATCCACACGAACGTCATGCCACCGTAGCCCACGTAGGAGAAGCCGAAGACCGCCGGGAACGGCGCCAGGAACAAGGCCGCCAGCGCGTACGCCGCGCCGGCGTAGGCGTCGAGGCCGACCCCCGAGTGCTGCACCTGGCGGCCCAGGAGAAGGTAACCGGCGACCGCGGCCGCACCCAGCAGCGCCAGCCCGTCGCCGACCAGCGGTGCGGTGCCCCCACCGAGGCCGCCGAAGCCGATGATGGCGGCGCCCCCCACGGCCATCACGACGCCGATCAGCACCGAGAAGCTGGGAGATTTGCCCGT
>CAYOXR010000590.1:0-7599 GCA_964407955.1 uncultured bacterium
AGGAGCGCCGGCAGGCGCTGCGCGCGCGCTACGAGGCCAAGGCCGCGCACGTGCTGGAGGCCCTCGACGCGCGCGAAGCGGAGCTGGCGGGACGCCCGCCGGCGCACGAGCCGCGACGCCGGCGCGTGCCCTACGGGGCGGTGGCGGTGGCGGCGCTGGTGGTGGTGGCCGCGGCCGTGATGCCGAGCTTCGTGCTGCCGCGCGTCGGCCGTGAGGCGACCGTCACCTCCACCGACGCCACCCTGGCCCGGCAGATCCAGAAGCTGCAGCGCGCCGCCGACCAGCAACCCAACGCCAAGAACCTGATGGCGCTCGGCGACGCCTACTGGAACGCCCAGGAGGCGGACAAGGCGGTCGCCGCCTACCAGAAGGTGATCGACACCATCACGCCCGTTCCCGCCGCCGTGTACAAGCGCCTCGCCGCGGTGTACCTGCAGAGCGACCTGGGCAAGGCCTATGGGTACCTGCAGAAAGCGCTGACGGTGGCTCCGAACGACCCCGAGACGCTCTATGCCATGGGCCAGGTGGCCTTCGCGCAGGGCAGCCTGGCCGAGGCGAAGCGCGCCTTCGAGCGCTACCTGGCCACGCCCGGCAACGCCAACGACGCCCAGGCAAAGCAGCAGATCGCCGAGATCGACGCCGTGCAGCCGCTCGCGGACAAGGCCAAGCAGGACCCGAGCGAGAGCAACCTGATGGCGCTGGCGGACGCCTACTGGGCCCAGGGCGACAAGAACCGCGCCGTGAACGTCTACATCCAGGTGCTCACCGGCCCCGACGTCCACAACCCGGTTGCGCTCAGCCGCACCGGCCAGGTGCTGTTCACCAGCGGTCGCAGCGCCGACG
The DNA here is from genome assembly GCA_964407955.1 of uncultured bacterium. Taxonomy (GTDB): domain Bacteria; phylum Deinococcota; class Deinococci; order Deinococcales; family Trueperaceae; genus JASBRS01. The sequence goes on from CAYOXR010000590.1 coordinate 844, forward strand.
CCATCAGCCTGCTCACGCGCGCCGGGGAGGCCGCCGGCGGACTCGACAAGCTCGACCTGCCGTCGCTGCTGATGCTCGGCAACGCCTACTTCAGCCAGCAGCAGTACCAGCACGCCATCGATACCTGGAACCTCTACGTCCGGAAGGCCGGCGGGCCGGCGAAGGCCGGGCGCGTGCCCGACCTCATCGCCAGCGCCAAGGCGCGTGAGGCGGCGGCGGGCGGTGCCGCCGGCGGCGGCACGACGAGCGGCACTGCAAGCGGCACGACGGGCAGCTCGACGAGCAGCGCGGCGCCCATGAACGGCGCGGGCATGAACGGCGCGGGCATGGCGGGCGGGCCGATGACCGGCGCAGCCGGCACCGCAGCCGGCACGGCCTCCACCAGCGCCGGCCGCCAGCTGTTCCTGGCGAACTGCGCCACCTGCCACGGCGCCGCCGGTCAGGGCGGCGCGGGCCCGGCGCTGGCCGGCAACGGCCGCGCAGCGAACGCCGGCAACGTCCGCGATGCCATCCGCTACGGCCGCGGCGTGATGCCGGCCTTCCAGGCACGGCTCTCGAGCGAGCAGATCACGGCCCTGGTCGACTACGTCACCAAGGTCCTGGCCCCGAAGGGACGGTGAGCACCGTGAGCGACGCCGACCGACCCCCCCGACCGGCGGCCCCCGAGGGAACAGCTGCCACGGACGTGAACGAGGCCCGCCGTGAGCTGATCGCCTGGTTCTGGCGCCTGCCGGTGGTGCTGGCCGTGGGCGGCGGCGCATTCGGGCTCTATGAAGCGATCCGCATCCACTTCGAGAAGGACGCGCCGGCAAAGCACCCGGTGTTCGCGCCCAGGCCGCACTTCGACGTCGGTCCCGTGAGCGCCTTCGCGGCGGTGTGGGACTCGATCCCCTTCGAGCTGCCCGGCGCGCACCCCATCCCGGCCATCGTGCTGCGCCTGCCCGGCCCCATCCCGGGCGGGCTCGACCTCGACGTCGGCGGCGCGACCGCGCATCTGGCCGGCTTCAGCCGCGTGTGCACGCACATGGGCTGCACGGTGAACCTGAACACCGATCTCAAGGCGATCCAGTTCGCCTTCAACTACCACGCGAACCACCCGGAGCTCACCTGTCACTGCCACCTGAGCATCTTCGACCCCACCCATTCCGGCGAGGCGGTCAGCGGGCCGGCGGTGCGGCCGCTGCCGCGGCTGCAGCTCATCGCGCAGGCGGGCCGCATCGTGGCGACCGGGCTCGAGCGCACCTGACCCGCCGTCGGGCGCCGCGGCGGCGGACACGCGCAACGGTCCGCCGGTTCGCGCTTCACGTAGGGCGCCCCACGGGCACAGCGCGCCGCCGGGGACTATCCTGGCCGCATTGGGCGTCATGAGCCCGTTTGGAGGCGCAACATGAGCAGTGTCAAGCGACTGCAGGAGTTCGGGCAGTCGGTCTACCTCGACGAGATCCGTCGCAGCTGGCTCACGGACGGCACGCTCAGCGGCCTGATCGACGCCGACGGCCTGCGCGGCGTGACCTCGAACCCGGCCATCTTCCAGAAGGCGATCGGCGAGAGCGAGGACTACGACGATGCCGTCGAGGACCTGGCGCGCCGCGGCGTGGAGGTGCCCCAGGCCTACGAGGACCTGGTGGTGTCCGACATCCGCGCCGCCTGCGACCTGTTCCGCCCAACCTACGACGCCTCCGACGGCCGCTTCGGCTACGTGTCGCTGGAGGTCTCGCCGTACCTGGCGCACGACACCGACGGCACCCTGCGCGAGGCGCGTCACCTGTGGCAGCGCCTCGATCGCCCCAACGCCTTCATCAAGGTGCCCGGTACGCGGGCCGGGCTGCCCGCCATCCGCCAACTCATCAGCGAGGGGATCAACGTCAACGTGACGCTGCTGTTCGGACTGGAGCGCTACCGCGAGGTGACGGAGGCGTACCTGGCCGGGCTGGCGGACCGGCTCGCGGCCGGCCGGACCGTCGAGCGCGTGGCCTCGGTGGCGAGCTTCTTCCTGAGCCGCATCGACGTCATGCTCGACCCCATGCTGGAGAGGATCGCCGGCCAGGGCGGCCCGCGCGCGGAGACCGCCAAGCGGCTCCACGGCGAGATGGCCGTGGCCAGTGCCAAGCAGGCCTACGTCATCTACCAGGAGGTGGTCGGCGGCGAGCGCTACCGCGCGCTGCAGCGCCAGGGCGCGCGCAGTCAGCGGCTGCTGTGGGCCTCGACGAGCACCAAGAACCCCGGCTACTCCGACGTCAAGTACGTCGAGCCGCTCATTGGCCCCGACACCATCAACACCATGCCGCGCGCGACCCTCGACGCCTACCGCGACCACGGCGAGCCCGCCGCGCGCATCACCGACGACGCCGACGCCTACGCGGCCAAGCTGCGCAGCCTCGGCGACATCGACATCGACCTGGGCGAGATCACGCAGGCGTTGGAGGACGAGGGCGTCGACAAGTTCATCAAACCGTTCGACAGCCTCATGGCGACGCTGAAGGACGCGCTCGGCAAGGCGCCCGCCTGAGAACGCCGCACGCCGCCGCGCCTCCTCCGCCGCCGCCGGGCACGCCGCCCGCGGCCGGCCCCGGCGCGGCGGCGCCGCCGCCCTTGCGGCTGCGGCGCGTCTTCTCGTCGTCGGCGGGGTCGCGCGCGCGCCGCATCAGCACCACGGCGTACCCCACGCCGGCGATGGCGGTGAACGAGAACCACTGGATGGCGTAGCTGAGGTGCGGCCCGTTGCTCAGCTGGGGCGGGCTCGGCAACACCGGCAGCTGGCCCGCCTGGGCGGGCGTCTGCGTGGCGAGCTGCAGGTAGCCGTCGACGAGCGTGAACGGCATCTGCGCCTGCAGGCGGTGCGGGTTGGCGTAGAACGACTTCTTCAGCGGGCCGGAGGGATCCTGCGGGCTGATGGGCTTGAACAGCCCCGACGGCTCGGGTTGCGGCAGGCGCAACAAGCCCGTCAGCTCGACGGCGCCGGTCGGGGGCGCCGCGTTGGTCACCGGCTTGATGTCGTCGGTATACGGCACCCAGCCGCGGTCGACGAGCAGCGCGCGGCCGTCGGCGAGCACCAGCGGCGTGAGCAGGTCGAAGCCGGGGTTGCCGTCCATGGTGCGGCCGCGCAGCAGGACCTCGTCGGCCGGGTCGTAGTGGCCGCTGACGCGAACGCGGCGGTAGGCGGCGGAGTCCGCGGCGGTGAGCGGCAGGCCCAGATCGAAGCGCTGCAGGGCGGCGGCCAGCGGCATGGCCGGTGCGTCGATGCGCGCCTGGATGGCGGCATTCTGGCGCAGTCGCTGGTGCAGCCGCCGGATCTGCCACAGGCCGAGGTTGATCATCGTCACCAGCATGACCAGCATGAGCAGGGTGCCGACGATCCAGCGCGGCCGCCGCAGGAAACGCCAGGACCGGTTCACAACCTGCGCCTCCCGCTCAGAACAGGATCCGGTCGAGCGCCATGCTGAGGAACACGAGCGCCAGGTACGTCATCGAGTACTTGTAGAGTGGCAGCGCCATCATCTTGTCGATCGGCTGGCCGCTGCGCGCGATCTGGAACAGCCGCAGCACCCGCACCGCCAGCACCACGTTGAGGCCCAGCGCGGCCAGGAAGTACGCGGGGCTGAACACGTGCAGGAAGAACGGCAGAACCGTCAGCACCATGGTCAGCGCGGCGTACATGACCATCTGCATCACCGTCGCGCGCTCGCCGATCACCGCGGGCGCCATGGGCACGCCCACCTCGTGATACTCGTCCTTGATCATCAGCGCCAGCGCCCAGAAGTGCACCGGCGTCCACATGAACACCAGCGCGAAGAGCACCCAGGCCAGCAAGCTCAGCTGACCGGTGACCGCCGCCCAGCCCACCAGCGGCGGGATGGCGCCGGCGGCCCCGCCGATCACGATGTTCTGCCAGGTGCTGCGCTTGAGCCACATGGTGTAGATGATCACGTAGAAGGCGATGCCCGCCCACGACAGCAGCGCCGCCAGCACGTTGCTGGTCGCGGCGATGATCACGAAAGAGGCCAGCGTCATGGCGATGCCGAACAGCAGGGCGTTGCGCGTGGGAACCACCTGCGTCACGGTCGGACGCTTGGCGGTGCGGCGCATGCGCTCGTCGATGTCGCGGTCGTACACCATGTTGAACACGCCGGCCGCGCCCGCCGACATGTAGCCGCCGATCATCACCCCGAACAGCGCCAGCCAGCCGGGGAAGCCTCGCGCCGCGATGAACATCGCCCCCACCGTCGTCAGGAGCAGCAGGCTGATGACGCGCGGCTTGGTGAGCACCAGGTAGTCGCGCACGGTGGCGCGCCGCGGTGCCGGCTTCGCGCGCCGACCGAGCCCGACGGGCTCGTTCGCGGCCGCTCCGAGGATGTCGCTCACGTTGTCGTTCACGGTGTCAGCCACGACTCACGCTTTCTCCAAGGTGGGCGCCTCGGAACGCACCTCCGCGCCACGCGGCACACTCTCGCCGCCCAGCATCTCCAGCGACAGCGTCGTCAACAGCGCGAACGCCACCACCGCCATGGTCAGGTGAAGTAGCTGCAGTGCCATCGGCGCCAGGAAAGCGAGGTTGGCCGTGCCCACCGCGAGCTGCGCGACATAAACGCCGAACAGCGCCTGCGCGGTGCGCCGCGCCGCCGGCGAGGGCTTGAGCCACCAGCTCAGGCCGAGCCCCACGAACAGGTAGGTCCCCACGGTGATGGCGATCAGTGGGTGCAGGATGCGCAGGCGGACGAGCGTGTGGGAAGCCGGGTTGAAGTCCGCCGCGAAGCCCGCCTGAAGTGACGTCGACGGGAACATGGTGTTGCCCATGGCGGCGATGCCGCCGGAGAAGATCAGCACGAGCATGCCCAGCAGGCCCAGCCCGAGCACGCTGGCCAGCGCTCCCTGGCGGCCGATGCCGAGCGGCCACGCCGGCGGCTTCCGGCGGGCGAAGACGACCACGCCCGTCAGCGTGCCGATGAGCAGCAGCGAGTTGACGAGGTGCACCGCCACCAGCACGCCGCGCGCCAGGCTGTGGTTGTCGCCGGTCAGCCCGAAGACCACCGTGACCATGCCCAGCAGCGCCTCCATGATCACGAAGAAGAACGCCGCGAACGCGAAGTTGCTGAAGCCCGGCGCCTGCTTGCGGAGGCGAACGGCCCGCACCACCAGCCACACCCCGAGCGCCAGCACCGTGAGCGCCAGCAGCCGGTGCGTGAACTCGATCAGCGTGTGCACGCCCGCGCCGAGCGGCACCACCTCGCCGTTGCACATCGGCCAGTGACCGCCGCAGCCTGCCCCCGACCCCGACGCGCGCACGAACGCGCCCTGCAGGATCACCAGGGCGTTGCCGATCAGCGCGGACCAGGCCAGGACCTGGGTGGACGGCCGCCTCGCTTCGCGCATGCAGATCCTCTCTCCCAAACCCGGCACGACACGTGACGGGCACGTGCGACCGGGTCGTCTCAAATGAGGGTTGCAGGGACATCTGTCCCGAGTGCACCCGATGCTACCGCCTTCGCGGCCGGATCGCCAGACCACGGCCGCGACCGAGCTGGGTGGCGCAATGCTATCACCGTGCCCAGCACGCACGCCCGCGCGCGCGACACGTGCGCGGCGGCGCGCTCGCGCGGTGCGGTATAGTCCCCGCGTGTCGACAACCGCCGGCAAGCCAAAGGCGCGGACGCGCGGCCACGCCCGGCCGCCGCGCGCGCCCGGAGCGTGGCGATGAGGCTGCTCGCCGTGTTCGCTCATCCCGACGACGAGCTCGGCTGCGCCGGCACGCTGGCGCGCCACGCCGCCCGCGGCGACGCGGTGATGCTCGCCTGGACCACCCGCGGCGAGCTCGCCAGCCAGTTCAAGGACGCCCCGGCCGAGGAGGTGCGCCGCATCCGGCACGGCCACGGCCGCTTCGTGGCCGACGCGGTCGGCGCCGAGTTCACCTTCTTCGACATGGGCGACTCGCGCATGACCGGCAACCGCGACGAGGGCCTGGCGCTGGCCGCGCTCTACGCCCGCTTCCGACCCGACGCGGTGATCACCTGGAGTGACGACAGCCCCCACCCCGACCACCGCATGACCGCCAAGATCGCCTTCGACGCCATCACCCTGGCCCGCATCCCCAAGATCCTGGCGGAGACCGGCGAGGCGCTGGAGCCGCTGCGAACGCCCGTGCGCCTCTACCAGTACCCCAGCCACGGCTCGCTTCGTCCGTTGCTGAGCGTCGATATCACCGACCAGCGCGAGCTGGTGAGCGAGCTGTTCAGCTTCTACGCCGAGTTCTACGGCTGGAAGCCGACGGCCGAGGAGTTCATCGCCGGGCGCCTGGCCGCCGGGCGCGAGGCAGGGGTCGAGCTGGCGGAACGCTTCGAGCTGCGCAGGCGGGTGGCGCCGGCGGTCGGCTACCTGCCGTGAGGGCACCGCAAGGGCGCCCTGCACGGGGCATATCTAGCGTGCTGCACACCTCATTCTCACAGACGCTGGTCATCATGGGAGCCAATGGAAGCGTTCCGGCGACGCCCAGGCCGCGAGCCCCAGCAGGCTTCCACGGCCGGGGGGCGGCGCGTGTGTGTTGGCTGACGCGGGTCGCCTGGCGGCGTGGCCCCTTGCGCAGCCCGAAGGCCGGCGTGCGGCAGACCGGATGGTACACTCACCGCACCCTGGAAAGCACCGGAGGAACAGTCGGAGGACATGTTGATTAGCACCATGAACAAGAGCACCGGCGCCTGGGGACGCGTCCTGTTGACCACCCTCGTCGTCGGCGTTGGCTTCACGGCGGCATGGGCCCAGGGC
>CAYOXR010000591.1:0-2177 GCA_964407955.1 uncultured bacterium
GCTCGTGTGATCGTCAGCTACTGTGAGTATAGTCCTTGCTCCGACGATCTGGGCCGTCCCTGGTGGCCGCGGCGACATCGAGCGGACAGACCTTGCGCACTGCGCGCAACCGACGCGGCCCGCAGCATCTCGGACCGTTCCCTTCTCTTGAGGCCACGTCCGTCAAGGTGGTGTACGAGAGTCTCCGCTCCATCCGTCTTCCTGATGCTCAGCTCGCCATGAGCTGAGCCGTCACCTCCTCGGGGCTCTCGAGCCGGGCGACGGCCGCCGACGTGAGCTTGGCGAGCGAGCCCGCGCTCATGTAGCGGCGCCCCACGGCCCACTCGTCGTGCTGCTCGGCGAGCACCATGCCGATGAGCCGCACGATGGCGTCGCGGTTCGGGAAGATGCCGACCACGTCGGTGCGCCTGCGGATCTCCCGGTTGAGGCGCTCCTGGGGGTTGTTCGACCAGACCTGGCGCCAGTGCTCGACCGGGAAGCCGGCGAAGGCGGTCACGTCGGGCGCTGCGCGCCCCAGCAGTTCGGCGACCGCAGGGAAGCCCTCCGCGAGCTGCTCGGTCACGCGCCCCAGCTGGGCCGCCACCTCCTCGGCGGAGGGCTGGGCGAAGATGGTGCGCACCATGGTGGCGACGAACGGCTGGGCGCTCTTCGGCACGCGGCAGAGGAGGTTGCGCATGAAGTGCGTTCTGCAGCGCTGCCACGAGGCACCCGGCAGGAGCGCGTCGATCGCGTGCGTGAGCCCTCTGTGGTCGTCGCTGACGACGAGCTGCACACCGGCGAGGCCGCGGCTCGTCAGGTCACCGAGGAAGGCACGCCAGGCGGCCTCGTCCTCGCTCGTGAAGGTGTCGAGCCCGAGGATCTCGCGGTAGCCCTCGGCGTTCACCGCCGTGGCGACCACGCAGGCGCAGCGCACGATGCGCCCCTGTTCGCGCACCTTGACCGCCAGGGCGTCGAGCCACAGGTACGGGTACGGTCCGGCGTCGAGGGGCCGACTGCGGAAGGCGGCGACCTCTGCGTCCAAGGTCTTCGCCATCTCCGCGACCTGGCTCTTCGAGATGCCCTCGATGCCGAGCGTCTTCACGAGGCCGTCGACCCTCCTGGTCGAGACGCCCTTCACGTAGCACTCGGCGACCACCGCGACCAGGGCCCGCTCGGCGCGCCGGCGGCGCTCCAGCAGCCAGTCGGGGAAGTACGAGCCGCTCCTGAGCTTCGGCAGCGCCAGGTCGATGGTGCCGGCGCGCGTGTCGAAGCGGCGTTCGCGGTAGCCGTTCCTGCGGTTCACACGCTCCCCCGAACGCTCCCGGAACGCCGCCCCGCAGAGCGCGTCGGCTTCGGCGCCCATGAGCGTCTCGGCGAACGTCTTCACCATCTCGCGCAGCAGGTCGGGCTCGGCCTCGGCGAGCTGCTTGCGCAGCCAGCCGAGAAGGTCCATGTTGTCCTTGGCCACTGACTCCTCCTCGATCCTATGGGCTTAGCCACCCTCGAGGATGGAGCAGTGGTCACCTCTTCTTCAAGGCGACCACTCTGAGATTCTTCGTACGGATGAAAGTCAAACTCTGGACGTTGCCGGGCCCCTGTGCCATGCTCGGCTCGGGCGCGGGTGACAGACGTGGCGAAGTGCAGGCGTCAGGGGCATCTGGCCTGCCGCGCGGCCTCGCCCTTCGAGGGCCCTTCAAGATGCGCGCCCCGGTGTCGCACCCGCGCCCACCTTCGCTCCGCTCGCCGCGCGATCCGCCACGAGCCGCTCGTAGGCTCGTTCGGCTTGCTCGGCGAGGCGCCGTTCGGCGTCGTCGTCGTCTCTGTTCCAGACAGGGTCGGGCTGCGGGCCGCTCCTGCGCCGCGGCGCTCCGGCGGCGAGCTCGAGCCGCCGCAGTTTGCGGCGCACCACGCTGGGCCGGGCGAAGGCGTAGTCCTCACCGCGCGTGAGCAGGCACCAGCAGAGCACGCTGAGCTTGCGCGCCACGGCCACGGCGGCCACCTGGCGCCCGCGACGAGCGGCGACGCGGGCCGCGAAGGCGTGCAGCGGGCCGGGAGCGGCAGCCGCCATCCAGGCCGCCTCGACGAGCACGTGGCGGGCCGCCGCCGAGCCCTGCTTGGAGAGCCGACCGTGGTGGGCCGGTCCGCTGCCCGACTGGCGCACGCGCGGGTGCAGGCCCAGGTAGCCGACGAGGTGGCGG
>CAYOXR010000592.1:0-2957 GCA_964407955.1 uncultured bacterium
CTCGCCGAACAGCATCATGGCCCCGGCCTGACGGGCCTCGGCGATCGGCACCACCCGCCAGCCAACCTCGAAGTCGGCCTGGATCCAGCGGTTGACCAGCTCCTCGACGCGCTGGATCTCGTCGGGGGACAGCGCCTGTCCGTGGGAGAAGTCGAAGCGGAGCCGGTCGGGTGCCACCAGCGAGCCGGCCTGCGCCACGTGCGTGCCGAGGACGCTGCGCAGCGCGGCGTGGAGGAGGTGGGTGGCGCTGTGGTGCTTCTCGGTCTCGTGCCGGCCGGGGTCGACGCGGGCTTCGAGCTGCTGCCCACGGCGCAGCCTGCCACGCACCACGCGGGCGTGGTGCAGGACGAACCCCTGGCTGCTGCGGGTGGTGGCGCTCACCACGGCGGCGCCGGTGCTGCCGTCGTGCCACTCGAGCTTGCCGCTGTCGCCGATCTGACCCCCGCCTTCAGCATAGAACGGCGTCCGGTCGAGCACGACCACGCCGGCGTCGCCCTCCTCCAGGGCGTCCACTTCTTCGTCCCCGGCGAGCACGGCACGCACGGCGGCGCTCGCCGAGGTCTGCGCGTAGCCCACGAACTCGGTCTCCTCGACGCGCTCGGCGACGTGGCCGAGCACGTCAGGGCCGCCGCTGAACAGCGCGCCCGCCTCACGCCCTCCGCGCGAGACGGCGCGCGCCGCCTCGCGGGCGGCCTCGTAGCCCTCGCCGTCGACGCTCACGCCGCGCTCCGCCGCCATCTCCCGGGTGAGGTCCAGGGGGAAGCCGTGCGTTTGCCACAGGTCGAACGCGGTGGCACCGTCGAGGGTGTCGCCGCCGAGGTCGTCCAGCACCTGCGCGACCCGTTGCATGCCCGCCTCGAGCGTCCGCAGGAACTGCTCCTCCTCGGTCCTCACGATGCCCGCTACCCGCTCCCGTCCGTCGACGAGCTCGGGGTAGGGCTCGCCCATCGCGGCGACCACCTCGGAAACGAGCTCGTGCAGCACGGGCTCACGCAGCCCCAGGAGCCAGGCGTGCCGCGACGCCCGGCGCAACAGCATCTTCACGACGTAGCCGGGCCCGTCGTTTGCCGGCAGGACCCCGTCGGTGATGGCGAAAGTCACCGCGCGCAGGTGGTCGGCGATGACGCGGTGCGACACGCTGGCGACGCCGCGATAGGGCGCGCCGGACAGCGCCGCCACGCGCCGGATGGTGGGTTGGAAGAGCTCGGTGGCGTAGGCGTCCTCGAGGCCCGTCATCACCGCGGCCAGCCGCTCGAACCCGAGGCCGGTGTCGATGTTGCGCTGAGGCAGGGGTTCCAAGGCGCCGCCGTCGCGCCGGTCGAACTGTGTGAACACCAGGTTCCACACCTCGATGAAGCGATCGCCCGAGCCGACGTTGGGTCCCGACTCGTCAGCGCTGCCGAACTCCGCGCCGCGGTCGTAGAAGATCTCGGAGCAGGGGCCGCACGGGCCGTTCGGGCCCTCGCTCACGGCGCTGGCCGGCCAGAAGTTCTCGTCCTCGCCCCAGCGGGAGATGCGCTCCTCGGGGACGCCCACGTCGCCGGTCCATACCCGGAAGGCCTCGTCGTCGTCCTGGTAGATGGTCACGTACAGGCGCTCGGGCTCGAGCCCGAGCCACTCCGGGGCGGTCATGAACTCCCACGCCCACAGGGCCGCCTCCCTCTTGAAGTAGTCCCCGAAGGAGAAGTTGCCCATCATCTCGAAGAACGAGTGGTGCCGCAGCGTGCGGCCGACGTTCTCGATGTCGTTGATGCGCAGGCACTTCTGGGCCGTGGTCACGCGGTGGTGTACGCCGTCGACGCCGGCGAACTTCGGCGTGGCGCCCAGGAAGTAGGGCTTGAAGGGCACCATGCCGGCGCTGGTGAACATCAGGGTGGGATCGTCGGCCTTGAGCGAGGCCGAAGGGTAGGCGAGGTGACCCTTCTCCTCGAAGAAGCGCAGGTACTTCGCGCGCAGTTCGTTGATGCCGTCCAAGCCGTCTGACAAGGTGATGCCTCCCGCTCGCACTGAGGCAGCATTATACCCGTCCGGTCTCCCTGCGAGCGCCCCCGGCCGCGAGCTTGCGGGCGCGACGGCGCTACACTGGTGGGCATGCTTCGCGGCCTCCTGGACACGCGCGACAAGCGCTTCCTGTTCGCCGCCGGCAGCCTCGGATTCCTTGCCATCGGTGCGGTCCAGGCCATGTACGGGCCCGCCTTCCCGGCGTTTCTGGCTCGCTACCACCTGGGCCTGGGCCAGGTCGGGGTGATCGTCAGCGCCGCCTTCCTGGGCTCGTTCTTCACCATCGCCGCCAGCGGCCTGCTGCTGCTTCGCTTCGGCTACCGGCGCGTCCTGGCCACCGGGGCCGGCGCCGCCGCGTTCGGCGCCACCGGCGTGGCGCTGAGCCCGACCTGGGGGCTGGCCCTCGCGTCGGCGCTCGTCGGCGGCCTGGGGTTCGGCTTGCTCGACGTGGCCACCAACCTGTTGTTCGCGCGCGCCTTCGGGAGCCGTGCCAGTGCCGCTCTCAACCTTCTCAACGCCGCTTTCGGGCTGGGGGCCGTGGCCGGGCCGCTGCTCGTCGGCCTGGTCGCGCCGCACGTGGCTCCCGCCTTCCTGGTGGTGGCGGGGCTGTGCGTGGTGGTGTCGGTGACCATGGCCACGCTCCCGGTGGCGCCCACGCCGCTGCGTGTGCAGCGTGGGGCGCCGCGCGTGCCGCTGGCGCCGCTGGCAGGCTTCCTGCTGCTCTACTTCCTGTACGTGTCGTCCGAGGTGGGCGTGGCGAGCTGGGAGCCGACCTACCTGGCGCCGGTGCTCGGCGCCAGCACGGCCGCCTACCTCACCAGCCTGTTCTGGGGGGCGTTGACGGTGGGGCGCTTCGTGGCGGCCGCGGTGAGCGACCTGCTGCGGCCGGCCGACCTGGTGATGGGCGCCCTGCTGCTGGCGCTGGCCGCGGCATGGCTGGCGGTCGTGACGCCGCT
>CAYOXR010000593.1:0-2420 GCA_964407955.1 uncultured bacterium
GTCGTCGTGCTCGAGGAACGGGATCAACGAGGTCGGCACCGAGATGATCTGCTTCGGCGACACGTCCATGAAGTCGACCTCGGCCGGCTCCGCGAACACCGGGTCGCCGACCTTGCGCGCCACGATGGTGTTGGTCGCGAAGGTGCCGTCCTCGGAGAGCGGAGTATTGGCCTGAGCGACCACGTAGTGGTCCTCCTCGTGCGCCGTCATGTACACGACCTCGTCGGTCACGCGGCCCTTCACCACCTTGCGGTAGGGGGCCTCGATGAAGCCGAGATCGTTGACGCGCGCGAAGCTCGCCAGCGAGGTGATCAGACCGATGTTGGCGCCTTCGGGCGTCTCGATCGGGCAGATGCGGCCGTAGTGGGTGCGGTGCACGTCGCGAACGTCGAAGCCGGCACGCTCCCGGGTGAGCCCACCGGGCCCCAACGCCGAGATGCGGCGCTTGTGGCGGAGCTCGGAGAGCGGGTTGACCTGGTCCTTGAACTGGCTGAGCTGGCTGCGACCGAAGAACTCGCGCAGCGCCGCGACGATCGGCCGGTTGTTGACCAGCTTCTGCGGCGTGGCCGCATCGGGGTTGCCGAGCAGCATGCGCTCGCGCACGCCCCGCGCCATCCGCCCGAGGCCCACGCGGATCTGATCCGCGACGAGCTCGCCGACGGTGCGGATGCGGCGATTGCCCAGGTGGTCGATGTCGTCCTCCTGGTAGCCCTCCTGGCCCGCTTGCAAGCCCACCAGGTACTGGATGGTGGGAACCAGGCCGTAGTCCACGAAACGGCCGTCCTCGAAGCCGAGCAGGGTGTTGGGGGCGTACTCCAACCCCAGCTTGGTGTTGATCTTGAAGCGGCCGGCGTCGCCCAGGTCGTAGCGGCGAGGGTCCGCCAGCAGGCTGAACAGGTAGTTGGTGGCCTTGTCCACCTTGGGCGGGTCGCCTGGGCGCAGCACCGTGAACAGACGCAACAGGGCCTCGTCGGGCGTGATGCCGGCGGCGTCCTCGGACTCCAGCGTGGGCGCGATCAGGTGCTCGCTGCCTGCGAACAGCTCGCGGATCTGCTGGTCGCCGAACCCCAGCACGCGCAGCAGCAAGGTGAAGGGGAACTTGCGCTTGTTCACCTTCATCCACAGGATCTCGGAGTTGTCGAACTCGATCTCGATCCACGGCCCGCGCTTGGGCATGGGGATGATGCTCGCCGTCAGCGAACGGCTGGTGCCGCGCAGGGCGCTGGTGAAGTACACGCCGGGGCTGCGGTGGATCTGGGAGACGATGACGCGGTCGGCGCCGTTGATCACGAACGAGCCGTCCTCGGTCATCAGCGGCAAGTCGCCGAGGAACACCTGGTCCTCTTTGATGAGGCCGGTGTCCTTGTGGACGAGCTGGAGCTTGGCGAACAGGCCGGCATGGTAGCTCAGGTCCTTCTCTCGACACTCCTCGGGGCCGTACTCCGGCTCTTCGAGGCTGTACTCCAGGAAGTCGAGGACCAGGCCCGTCTGCCGACCGCGCTCGGTCTCGTCGATCGGGAAGACCTCCTTGAACGCCGCCTGCAGGCCGACGTTCTCGCGCAAGGGCGCCGTCACGCCCCGTTGCAGAAACGTCTCGTATGACTTAATCTGTACGTTGGTGAGGTTCGGAAGATCAATGACTTCCTTGATCCTGCCGAAGGTCCGAATCTCGCGCATCTTCACCCCTTCGCTCAAGCCCGTGCCGCCGCCCGAAGCGCCTGCGCGGCATCGGCCGCGCACAACCGTGGTCCCCTAACGCGCGCGCAACGCACCCTCCCGCGTCCCTTTCGGGGCGCGAGGCACGCCTTGCCCTGCGCGGATGTTCGACGTCAAGTACGAATCCCCTGACTCAAAATACCGTTTCCCGTGCGGATCCCATGTCGGCAGAACGCCACGACGACCCGCCTGCCGCCACCCGGACGGCAGCCGGACGCGCGCCCCGTTGCCGGGTCGCTTCGCGTCGTGCCTCGCGGTAGATCTCCAATCGTCTCCTCGTGTCGACTGCGGCCCGCGTAGCCGAACCGGAAGCTCACAGCACGAATCTGTATCTTAACCCCCCCAAGCCCAAGCATGCGTGATCTAGCTGGCACGCCGCCCGTGCCGGCGCCGCGGCGTGGCGGCCCGTCGGCCGCCACGCGATCGGCATTTGTCTCGCCTGCCACCGCCGCCGGAGGGCGGCCGGTGCGCTGCATCCCGCGCGCCTACGGCGCGTTACTTGACCTCTATCGTGGCGCCCGCGGCCTCGAGCTTCTCCCGGATCTCGTCGGCCTCGTCCTTGCCAATGCTCTCCTTGACGACGCCGCCCGCCTCGACCAGATCCTTGGCCTCCTTCAGCCCGAGACTGGTGATCGCGCGCACCTCCTTGATGACCTGGAGCTTCTTGTCCCCGGCCGACTTGATACTGACCGTGAACTCCGTCT
>CAYOXR010000594.1:0-4447 GCA_964407955.1 uncultured bacterium
GCGGCGGTGGTGCCGGCCAAGGACGAGATCAAGGGCGTCGTGCCCGAGCTCTACGTCGCGCTGCAGCCCGGCCTGGAAGCATCGGATGCGCTACAGAAGAAGATCATCGACGCCGTGGCCACCGAGCTCGGCCCCATCGCCAAGCCGCGCCACGTGTGGATCGTGCCGGACATGCCCAAGACCCGCTCCGGCAAGATCATGCGCCGCGTGCTGCGCTCGCTCAGCGACAAGGGCGACGCCGGCGACGTCACCACTCTGGCCAATCCCGAGGTCGTCGAGACCATCCGGAAGCAGGTGCAGTCGTAGCCCTCGACGGGCCTCTGTGATTGGGGCGACCGCCGCGCCGACAGCGGGGGCGCCGTAAGGAGGCGGTATCGGATGAACGGAAAGCTCGCCAACCCTGCTCCTCTCGGACTCGCCGGCTTCGCATTCACCACGTGGATGCTCAGCATGATGAACGCCGGCTGGTTCGACGGCAAGAGCATGGGCCTGGTGCTTGCCCTGGCTATGGCCTATGGCGGCACGGCTCAGCTCGTCGCCGGCGTTCTCGAGTTCCCGCGAGGGAACACCTTCGGAACCGTGGCGTTCTTCTCGTACGGCGCTTTCTGGTGGTCCTTCGCGCTCTTCGTGTTCTTCTTCTCAAGCGGCGTTCCCGGTGCCTTCGTCGGCTGGTACCTGTTCGTGTGGGGCATCTTCACGTTCTACATGTGGATCGCGAGTTTGAGACACCCCACGGGGCTGATGCTCGTGTTCCTGGCGTTGTGGATAACCTTCGTGCTGCTGGCGATCGGCGCCTGGGGCGTCAGCGGCTTCACGCACATCGGCGGGTACATCGGCCTGGTGACCGCCATCCTGGCGTTCTACATGTCGGCGGCCGGGGTCATCAACGATGCGTTCGGACGGTCCGTGCTGCCCACCGGCGCCCCGAAGCCGGCCGACTGACCACCGCTCTCGTCGGGTGCCGCCCAGCGGCGCCTGCACTGCCGGCCGGAACGCGCCCCCCGCGTTCCGGCCGGCTTCTTTGGCGCCTGCGGGTACGCTCCCGGCACCTGTAAAGGACCTAACCACTCCTCCTGTCCGGCTGGAGTAATTTGAAGCTGCCTCCCTATGCGGAGGCCCCCTAATCCGATGGCCGCGGGCCAACGCCCGCACCATCGCCAACACCCCCTCTTAGGGTTTCGAGCGCGCAGCGGCCCCCCACGCTGCGCGCTCGGCTTGCCTGTCGCCGGGCGGCCCCGACACGCGCGCCCGCACCCTCGGCCCGCGGGCTCACCCCGCTCCTGGAGGCCGCACGCGCCCAACGGCGTGGCGTCCGCCGCGCCAGCTCACGGCCCCGCCCCGCACTGAGCACCGTCCTCGGCTCGGCGCGCCTGAGGGCATGGGCTGTCCCGACAAGGCGGGCGCGTCGACTCGGGGTCGGCGCGCCCTCGGCGCGATTTCCGCGTTCGGTCAGTTGACGGGCTCGGTCGACGCCACCGTCCCTTCACCGGTCACGTAGAAGGCGTAACGGAAGTGGATCTGGTGCGGGTGGTCCTGCCAGGTGAGGATCGCCTGGCGGTACAGGAACGGCTGCTGGTCGGCGCCCTCGTAGTCCTTGTTGCGATAGAACGACGGGTAGATGTCGATGAAGTGCCAACCGGGCGCCCAGCTCGCGGTGATGGGGATCTGCACGTCGCCGTCGGTGCTGAAGCCGCAACCGTAGCCGAGGTAGACGTTGTCGATGACGACGGCGAAGATGTTGGTCGTCTGGGTCCAGCCGATGCCCTTGAGGTGAAGGGTGATGTGCGTGCCGACGGGGCCGCGCGCCGGCTCGAGGGGCAGGCCCTCGGAGTCGATCGTGAAGTCCGTCGTGGCGATGACCTTGTCGCCTACCTTGGCCAGGAGCTGGTGCCCGCCCCCGTGCTGGTCAGGCATGGTGAAAGGCAGCGAGAACGCCCCGCTGGCATCGGTGGTGGCGGTGCCGGCGTGGATCAGCGTCCCCTTGAACAGTCCGGTGGTGACCCGCGACCCCGTCATGTCGGTGTAGCCGAGGTCGATCTTGCTGTTCGCCGGCAGGCCCGTGCCGTGGATGTGTGCCGGCGTGCCCGGCACGGCGGCCATGGGATCGACCCACAGCTTGGGACCGGTGGCGGCCGTGATCACCGCGGGCGTCGGCTTGGGCGCCTGCTGAGCGATCGGTGCGGGCAGCACGGGCGGGCCGTCGGTCACCGTGAACATGAATTGCGGCTGGGGAAGCATCTTGTAGGGCGAGGTCGACAGCGCCAGGTACGGCGCGTCGAACGGCGCGTTGAACAGCTCGATCAGGTGCTTGCCCACGCGGCCGGCGGCCGGGATGACCACCTTGGCGGTGCCGTGCGTGGTCACGGCGGTGATGAAGCCGGTGATGCCGTTGTCGTAGGTCACGGCGTACCAGCCGGCGATGTTGCTGATGTCGTCGATGCCGGTGAGGGTGATGGTGATGTCCGTGCCCACCGGGCCGCTCATCGGCGACATGGTGGTCTTCATCTCGACGTCGTAGCCGGCCTTGTTGACGTTCGCGCCGTTCTCCATCACGTAGACGTCGTGCGTCCCGCCGAAGCCCTCGGGGACGGTGAAGGGGAGGGAGAAGCTGCCGCCTGCGCCTACCGTCACCGTCGACAGCGGCACGTTGCGGGTCTCGAACTCGCGGCCCAGGAAGTTGCCGGTGTACTGGCCGTTCTTCGTCTCCAGCTTCCACTGGCCGTTGTAGCCGACCCACACGATGTCGAGGATGGCGCCGGGATCGAAGCCCGTGCCGCTCAGCACGGCCTGCGAGCCAACGAACCCCTTGGCCGGCGCCATCGAGACCTGGCCCTTGATGCCGTTCGGGAAGGTCGCCTCGCTCGAGATCGCGTTGCCCTGGGCTGCCGCCACGCTGAGGAGCATGCCTGCGGCGGCCAGCACGGCAAGCACGGTCGCTCGCAGTCCGCTCGCAGCTCCCGGCAGCCGCCTCCCGATCGTTCCCCGGTTGTCGGCCGGTCCGTGATTGGTTGCCTTCATGGTCTCATCTCCCTTTCGGAGGTCGGTGTGCAATGGATTCATCTACGTCGTGGTCCATGTTTATGGCGCTGGAAGGGGCGCCCTCGGCCCGCTCGGTGAGCATCGTTCTGCGGTTCGGGCGCCCCTCGAAATCGAACTCCTGCTCAGCGGGCGTTCAGCCGAGCATCCAGTACCACCAGGTGTTCTCGTACCGCCTCAGGAACCTGTCGATGCCCCAGATGTGCCCGGCTCCGACCGACGCCAGCGCGAAGAAGGCGAAGATCGCGATGAGCTGCACGTCGAACCAGCCCGACGTGGGCGGCAGGCAGGCGGTGTAGAAGCTGAGCATGATAAGCGTGCCGGCCAGCGACGCGAGGCGCGTCAGGAAGCCGGCCACCATGGCCAAGCCGATGGCCAGGGTGCCCAGGATGATCAGCCACATGACCACCTGGTTGCCCCACAGGGCCGAGTAGACGTTGCCGATCGGCCCCTGGACGACGCCGGGGAGAAGGGCGCTGGCGCTGGTCCAACCGTCCCAGCCGCCGCGGAACAGCTTGTACGCGACCTGCAGGAAGCTCAGGCCAAGCGCGAGGCGCAGTGCGAAGAGCGCGAACTCTCCGACCGACAGCCTCGACCTCAGACCGAGCTGCTCTTCCGGCCGGTCGCTACGGGAGCCGCTCCGGGCGATCATCGGCTGGTCAGAGCTGAACTTGGAATCCGGAACGGCCATACCGCTACCTCTTCTCGATGGTGATCAGGGTGGGATAGCCTTCGGCGGTCGGGTAGTCCTGGTTCATGGGCGTCCAGGTGACCGTGTTGCCCTGATTGTCCGTAACGATGAGCGAGTACTTGAACACGCCGGTGGGATAGACGGGAGGGATGACGAAGGCGTTCGCCCACATCCACACCTTGGGCTCGCCACTGTGCGGGTGCTGGCCGAGCTCGAGGTCGATCGTCTTGCCGTCCTCCAGCTTCGCCGTCACCTTCATGCCCACCTGCTTGGCCTGATCGGGCGTGACCACGTCGCCGGTCGCGGTGCTGTAGACCTTGGCGAGGAACACGATCTGCTCGCCGGTCTTGAACGTGGAGGTGAGCACGCAGCTCGGGCCCGTGGGGTTCTGGCTGCCGCGAACTGTCTCGGCCTGTACATAGTACGCGGGCCCGGCGGCGAACGCCGCGCCGGCGATCATGGCGAGGACCGTGGCGAGGATGAGGAATTTGACCTTGCGCATAAGCGTTTCGCCTCCTTGAACTGAATGAATCCGCTCCACGGATGCATCCGCGTAGATCATCCCCCCAACACGCTTGGGAAAAAAGGGACAAAATTCCCCGTTCTTCGCCTGTCCCGGCTGCGAACCCCCGTACTGGACGCTCGATATCGCCGTGTCCCGGCGGCAACGAGAAGGCCGTATTGCGGCCGATCCGGACCTTCGTCCCTCATCGAGCTCTC
>CAYOXR010000595.1:0-11220 GCA_964407955.1 uncultured bacterium
GCCCGGGGTGCAGGCGGCCGCCGCCGAGATCGCGGATGAGGCCCGCGGCGCGTGCCGATGCCCTGGGCGCCAGGTTGGGGTCGACGCCGCGTTCGAAGCGGTAATGCGCGTCGGTGCTCAGGCGGTGGCGCCTGGCGGCCCGGCGCACGACGATGGGGTCGAAGTGGGCGAGCTCGAGCGCCACGTCGCGGGTGTCCGCCACCACGCTGTCGTGCAGGCCTCCCATGACGCCAGCCAGCCCCACCGCGCGGCTGCCCCCATCCTCGCTGGGGGTGGCGATGACCAGGTCCTCGGGCGACAGCTCGTGGTCCTCGTCGTCCAGCAGCGTGACGCGTTCGCCCGGCCGTGCCCAGCGCACCTGCAGCACGCCGCCATGCAACACGCGGCGGTCGTAGGCGTGCGACGGTTGACCGAGCTCGAAGGTCACGTAGTTGGTGACGTCGACGACGTTGTTGCGAGGCCGCAGGCCGAGCGCCGCCAGCCGACGCTGCAGCCACACCGGGCTCGGAGCGACCGTCACGTCCTCGATGAGCCTCAGGGTGAAGCGTGGACAGGCGGCCTCGTCCTCGATCTCGAGGCGCAGCCCGTCTTCCACGTCGGGATCGCCCGGGTCCTCGCCGGACCCGGGGTAGCGCACCGGAGCGCCGAGCTTGGCGGCCAGGTCGCGGGCCACGCCGAGCAGGCTGAAGGCGTCGCCTCGGTTCGGCGTCAGCTCGAGCTCGATGACCGTCTCCGCCGGCCAAAGCCCGGTCAGTGTGGCCCCGACCGGCGCGTCTTCTCCGAACGCGATGATGCCGCCGCCGTAGTCGAACAGACCCAGCTCCCTGGGGCTGGCGAGCACGCCGTTGCTGGCAACGCCCTGGATCTCCCGCTCCCCTACCGTGTATCCGGCTCCCGGCAGCTCGGCGCCGGGAAGCGCCAGCGCGCTGCGCGCGCCGACTCGCGCGTTCGGCGCGCCGCACACAACCTGTACGCGCCTCGCACCGTCGCTCGCCACGGCGCGTACCAGGTGGTCCGAGCCCGCGATCGGCTCCACCTCCACCAGGTCTGCAACCACCACCCGCGCCGGAGCCCCGGGCAGGCGGTGCACGGTCTCCACGGCCAGCCCCAGGCCATCGAGCAGCTCGACGGTGCGCTCCACATCCGGCAGCGCGTCACCCAGGAACTCCCGCAGCCAGCCGTGTGGGACCCTCACGGCCGGCGCTCCGCGGCCTCGGCCGCCAGCGAGATCACAGCGCCCCCCGGAACTGCCGCAGGACCCTGAGGTCGCCCTGATAGAAGGCACGGATGTCCGGGACGTCGTAGGGCACCAGGGCCAGGCGCTCGATCCCGAATCCGAACGCGAAGCCGGTCACGTCGTGGTAGCCGACCGCCTTGAAGACGTTGGGATGCACCATGCCGGAGCCGCCGAGCTCGAGCCACTCCTGCCGGCCGCTGCGCGGGTTGGTCCAATGGATCGCGAACTCCGCGCCGGGCTCGACGAACGGAAAGAACGTGGGTTGGAGGCGCGTGCGCGTGGCCTTGCCGAACAGCGCGGTCGCCATCTCGTCGATGGCGCCGCGGAGGTCCGCCATGGTGATCCGCTCACCCACCACCAGCGCCTCGAGCTGGTTGAACTGCGCCTCGTGCGTGGCGTCGACCGCCTCGTTGCGGAACACCTTGCCGGGCACCACGACCTTGAAGGGCGGCTCGTGCGTCTGCATGTAGCGCACCTGCATCGGGCTGGTGTGCGTGCGCAACAGGCGCCCGTCGGTGGTCCAGAAGGTGTCCTGCTCGTCGCGTGCGGGGTGCTCTTCGGGGAAGTTGAGGGCACCGAAGTTGTAGTGCTCGGTCTCGAGCTCGGGACCCACCGCGACCTCGTAGCCCAGCGCCGTGAAGACATCCAGCAGGCGGTTGGTGACGCGGGTCAGCAGGTGCAGTCCGCCCTCGGACAAGCGTGTGCCGGGCAAGGTGACGTCGACGCGCTCGGCTGCAAGGCGCTCATCGAGCTCGCGCCGCTCGAGGGCCTCCCGCCTCGCCGAGATGGCCTCCTCCAAGGCCTGCTTGAGCTCGTTGATGGCGCGACCGGCCTCACGGCGCTCGTCCGCAGGCAAGGTCCCCAACGCCTTGAGCTGCCGGGTGAGCTCGCCCTTCCGGCCCAGGTAGCGCACCCTGACGTCCTGCAGCGCCTGCAGGTCGGTGGCGGCCTCCACGGCCGCCAGGGCTTCCTCCAGCATCTCGGCTCCTCCTCGCTCGGCAAACAAAAAACCACCGCCCGTCCGGGGCAGTGGCGCAGGTGCGCAGGACGGCGTCCCACGCTCAGCGGGTAAAGGTGGAGACCGCCCTGCATCTCATGCCTGGGAGTCTAGCCCCGAGCCGCCGGGGTGTCAACGCGCGTGTCGCGCGCTCCCTGCCACCCACCGGCTCGCGCCTCACGTCAGGTCGGCGCGGAACACGTCGCAGAACCAGGCATCGTTCATCCTGAACACGTCGTGGACCCGCGGTGGCGCCACCTTCCCTCGCCCCCAGGCGTCGGCCGACGCCGCGTCCGTGAACGGCCCCACGACCGCGTCGCCGTCCCGGTAGGCCTCCGGAGTCAAGGGCAGGGCCAGCTCACGCACCGATCCGCGCACGTCGCTGACCTGGCGGTAGAAGGCGTTCCGCGCACGCCACGGTCGGCGCTCGACGAATGGCGCCAGCAGGCGGTCGAGCCGCGCCAGCTCATCCTGGCTCAACGGCGGGAAGGCCAGCAGGCGCTCGCGGGCGCCGGACGCGGCGCGGAACACCTCCCGTTCCGGGAAGGCGGCCAGCAACAGCGAGCCGGCCAGATCGGCCAGCTCGGGAGCGGCTCGCAGCGCCTCGCCGGCGTTGAGCGCCATGTAGGCCTGCGGCGCCTCCTGCTTCATGGTCTCCAGATCGAGTCCGTCAGCCTCGGCCCGGCGCCTGACCGCGGCGCTCGGGACGTGACGCCGCAAGCGCTCGTGCACGCGTATAGGCTAGCGCACGCTCCGGTGCCCGCCGGCTCTCAGGCTGCCGCAGGCTGCCCGGCGGCGACGAAGCGCTCGACGAGGCCCGCCTCCCCCAGTTCCGCCTCGAGCGCCTCGAAGAAGCGTTCGTAGTGCTCGTCACGAGCGTTCTCCCCCATCAGCCCCAGGCGCCAGACGCGGCCCGCGGTCGGGCCCAGCCCGCCCGCCACCGTCACGCCGTGCCCGCTGCGCAGCGCCTTGCGCAGCGCGGCCTCGTCGATCGAGGCCGGCGGCACCACCGTCAGCACTGTGGGAAGCCGGTGCGCTGCAGGCACGTACGCCTCGAAGCCGGCCGTCTGCAGCGCCGTCAGTGCGGCTGCGCCGATGCGCCGGGCGCGCTCGGCGCGGGCGTCGATCCCCTCCTCCAGCGCCGCCGACAGCGCCTCTCCGAGTGCCCAGTGAAGCTGCACCGGCACCGTGTGATGGTAGCTGCGCCCCGACGAGCCGTCCTCCCAGTAGCGCCGCATGCCCAGGGCATCGGCATACCAGGACGCCACCGGCAGGCGCCGCTGGGCGATCCGCGTCATGCCGCGCTCCGAGATCGCCACCGGCGCAACGCCCGGCGGTGCCGACAGACACTTCTGCGAGCCCGTGTACGCGTAGTCGACGCCCCACGCCTCCATCGCGAAGGGCAGCATGCCGACGGTGGTCACCGCGTCCACGCTGTACAGCGCGTCGACGTCCCGGGCCACCGCCCCCAGCTCGGGCACGGGATTGAGCACGCCGGTGCTGGTCTCTCCGTGCACCACGGTGATGAGCGCCGGCCTCAGCGAGCGGGCCGCACGGGCCGCCGCGCCCACCTCGACCGGCGTGCCCGGATCGAAGCGCAGCGCATGGACATCGCACCCAAGCCGGGTCGCCATCTCCACGGTGCGCTCTCCAAACGCCCCGTTGGACAGCACCAGCACGCGCTCACCGGGTTCGAGCAGGTTCGCCAACCCCGCTTCCATGCCGAGCGACCCGGTCCCGGAGAGCAGGCTCGTGAACGCGCCCGGGCCGGTTCCGTAGAGCCGTTTGAGATCGCTCGCGATGCGATCGTTGAACGCGAAGACCTCGGGGTCCATGTGCCCGCGCATCGGCCAGCACAGCGCCGCCTGGGCCCGCGGGTGGATCGGGGTGGGCCCGGGGGTCAGCAGGAGCACGTCGTCCGTCGGCTTCATGGCATTCCTCCCACGCTGCGCCGGCTCTGCTACAAACGGACGAGACCGCGCCTCATCAGCGGGTCTCGTCGACGCGACGTCCGTCCGGCACACAGGGGCCGGCGTCGTCGCCGTTCAGGAAGCTCGCGCGGCTAGCGTCCGCATTCTGGCAGAGTGTACCGGAGGCACCTGTCCGTGTAAAGCCGAGCGCTTCACAGAGCGCTGCGCGTGAGCTCCGGGCCCACGTCCGACGGCGGTTGAAGTCGCCCGTTCACAAGGGGTATACTCCGGCCCGGACAACGTCCCGGCGTTAGCTCGGGTGGGTTCGCTGGGCCCACCCGGTTTTGTTGGGACGGAGGCGGGAGGATGCATGGAACTGGCGCAAGCCGCAGACGCCGTGCTCGCGCCGCTCGGCTTCGAAGTCCTGGAGTGCATCGCCAGCGGATCGGGCCGGCAACGGCGGGTGCTACTCAGGATCGATCGTCTCGACGAGAAGGGCGTGACGGTCGACGACGTCGCCAAGGCGGCGGAGGTGTTCGGGCTCGAGCTCGATCGGCTCGACCCCTTCGAGCAGCCGTACCGGCTCGAGGTCGAGTCGCCGGGACCGAAGCGTCCCCTTAGGCGGGCACGGCACTTCCAGCGTTTCCACGACCTGCTCGCCAAGGTCCGGCTCGCGGACGAGACCTTCACGGGTCGCATTCGCGAGGTGTCCGAGGATGCGGTGGCGTTCGAGGTGAACGGCGTCAAGCGCCGGGTGCGCCTCGACACCATCGAGCTGGCGCGTCTCGCCGAGTGGCCTGACGAGCCACGCTAGCCAGGTCCGGGCCGCGGCCGCGCGCGTGGGCGTCCATCCGTGCGCGCCGCTGGCAGGCGGACCCACAATCGAATAGGGAGTGGAAGCATGAACAAGGAATTCGTGGACGCTCTGAACATGCTGGCAGCGGAGCGCAACCTGGACAAGGACCAGCTGCTCGGCAGCCTGGAAGAGGCGTTGGAGCAGGCATTCGAGCGGAATGTCATGCCCGGCAAGCAGATCGAGGTCACGCTGGACCCCGACTCCGGCGAGATGGAGGTCCTCGTCATCCGAAGGGTGGTCGAGGAGGTCGAGGACGAGGACAAGGAGATCTCGCTAGCCGAGGCCCTGGAACTCGACGACAGCGTCGAGGTCGGGATGGAGATGGAGTTCCCCACCGACCCCGAGAAGTTCACGCGCATCGCGGTGCAGACCACCAAGCAGGTAATCACCCAGAAGATCCGCGAGGCCGAGCGCGCCATTGTCTTCGAGGAGTACAAGGATCGCGCCGGGGACATCATCACGGGGGTGGTGTCGCGCACCGACAACAAGCGCAACGTGTTCGTGGACCTCGGCCGCGGCGAGGCCATCATGCCGCCGCGCGAGCAGATCCACGGCGAGCGCTACATGGTGGGCATGCGCGTGAAGGTGTACGTGGAGAAGGTCGAGCTGTCGACGCGCGGGCCGAGCATCCTGGTGTCGCGCGCGGCGCCGCAGCTGCTCGAGTACCTCATGCGCCAGGAGATTCCCGAGGTGGCGGATGGCACCGTGGAGATCAAGGCCGTGGCACGTGAGGCCGGGCAGCGCTCCAAGGTGGCGGTCACCAGCACGAACCCCAACGTCGATCCCATCGGCGCCTGCATCGGCCACCGCGGGAGCCGCATCCAAGCGGTGACGGCGGAGCTCCAGCGTGAGCGCGTCGACATCATCATGTGGGACCCGAATCCGCGTGAGTTCATCCGCAACGCGCTGTCGCCGGCCAAGGTCGGCACCATCGAGCTCGACGTCGACGCGGGCCAGGCCCGCGTGACGGTCGGCAGCGACCAGCTGTCGCTGGCTATCGGCAAGGGCGGGCAGAACGTTCGCCTGGCCGCCAAGCTCACCGGCTTCAAGATCGACCTGGTCTCCTCCGAGACCATCAGCGACCTCGACGCCGCCATGCAGGCAGCAGCGTCTCGCCTCGAGGACGTCGGCGCCAGCGAGCGCGGTCGCGCCGCCTTCGATGCCCTGTTCAGCGCCTCGCCCGAGCCGGAGGCAGCGACCAAGGCCGGTGACGGGGCCGCCCAGGCCGACGCCGAGCAAACGGAACCGGCGGCGTCGGAGGCCGGCCCGGAGCCCGAGGCGGCCGCGAGCGAGGCCGGCGCCGAAGAGACCGAAGCGGCCGAAGAGGAACGGACCGTCTGACGATGGCGAGCGCGAAGCCCAAGCACGTCCCACTCAGGCGTTGTGTGCTGTGTCGCCTGTCCTTGCCCAAGGCGGAGCTGCTGCGCCTGGTGCGCGACACCGACGGGCGCTTCGAACTGGACCTTGCCGGACGCTCGGGCGGACGGGGCACCTGGGTGTGCCGGTCGTGCGCATTGGACCCCACGGAGAAACGACTGCGGCAGGCCTTCCGGGGCCAGGCGGAGCGCGTTCGCGTCCTGTTGGCGCGCGCCGACGCCGAGCGTGTGCGTGCGGACGCGGACGGAAGCAGCGGTCTTCGCACAAGGCATCGGGACGGAGGCATGCATGTCTGATAAGGTACGCATCTATCAGCTAGCCAAGGACCTCGGCATCGACACCAAGGAGATGCTGAAGGTGCTCGACGATATGGGCGTGGAGTACAAGTCGCACTCGAGCACGCTCGACAACGACGTTGCCGAGACGGTGCGGCAGCTGGTGGCGGGCGATGCCGCCGCGCCGCGGGCCGCGGCCGGCGCGAAGGCGGCCGCCGCCGCGACGGCCGTGGAACCGGCGCCTGCCGGCGCGGTCGAGCCGCGGGCCGGCGCCGCCACGACCAGGGCCCGGCCGGGCAAGACGGGTGAGGCCGCGTCGGCCACCGCCGAGCCGGTCGCGAAGGCCCCGTCGGCGGCCGTCGCGGCACCGCTCAGGCCCCCTGTCGTCACCGTGATGGGGCACGTCGACCACGCCAAGACCACATTGCTCGACTACGTTCGCCACACCAGGGTGGCGGAAGGCGAAGCGGGCGGCATCACCCAGCACATCGGCGCATATCAGGCGCAGACCAAGGGAGGCGTTGTCACCTTCCTCGACACGCCCGGTCACGAGGCCTTCACCACCATCCGGCAGCGCGGCGCCAACGCCACCGACATCGCGGTGATCGTGGTGGCCGCAGACGACAGCATCATGCCGCAGACCCGTGAGGCGATCGCGCACGCCAAGGCGGCCGAGGTGCCGATCATCGTGGCGATCAACAAGTGCGACCTGCCGCAGGCCAACCCCGACAAGGTCAGGCAGGATCTGATGCAGGCCGGGCTGGTGCCCGAGACGTACGGCGGCGACACCATCGTGGTGGACATCAGCGCCAAGACCGGCGCGGGCGTCGACGACCTGCTCGAGATGATCTCGCTCGTTGCCGAGGTGGAGGAGCTGCGCGCGTCGCCCGACGGGCCCGCCCGCGGCATCGTCATCGAGTCCGTCCTCGACAGGCGCGCCGGCGTGCTCGCCACGGTGCTGGTGCAGGAGGGCACGCTTCGCGTCGCGGACTACATCGTCTCCGGAGAGGCCTGGGCGAAGGTGCGGCGGCTGACCGACTACACCGGCAGCGCCATCGACGCCGCCGGGCCGTCCGTACCGGCGCAGGTGCTGGGCTTCTCCTCCCAGCCCGCTGCCGGCGACCTGGTCGAAGTGGTGACCGACGAGCAGACGGCCAAGCGCCTCAGCGGTGGACGGCGCGAGCGGCGCGAGGAACAGGAACGGGAAGCGATCGGCCGGAAGGGGCTGACCCTGGCCGACCTCTTCGGCAAGCCCAAGGTCAAGGTCATCAACCTGATCCTCCGCGCCGACGCACAGGGCTCGTTGGAGGCCATCAAGGGCGTTCTCGCGCGCGAGGCGGAGGCCACCGACGAGGTCGAGCTGGAGATCATGCTGGCCGAGGTAGGGGCGCCGACCGAGTCGGACCTCCTGCTCGCAGGCACGGCCGACGCAACGGTGATCACGTTCGGCGTCACGCCACCGGGTAGCGTGAAGAAGGCGGCGGAGCGCCAGAACGTGGCGATCAAGAGCTACAAGATCATCTACGAGCTCATCGAGGATGTTCAGCGAATGATCCGCGGCCAGATCGAGCCCGAGTTCGAGGAGCGGGTTATCGGCCACGCCGAGGTGCGCGCCGTGATCCACGTGCCCCGGAGCGGCAACATCGCAGGTTCCTACGTGACCGACGGCGTCATCCGGCGCGGCTCCAAGGCCCGTGTGACCCGTGACGGCAAAGAGGTCTACAAGGGCTCCATCGCCCAGCTGCGGCGCTTCAAGGACGACGTGCGCGAGGTGGCCTCCGGATTCGAGTGCGGCGTGAACCTGCAGAACTACGACAACGTCCAGGAGGGCGACGTCATCGAAGCCTACGAGATGGTGGAGATCGCTCCCGCCTGAGCACGGCGTGAGCCGACGGCGTTCGTGCACGGGGCGTGCCGGCCCGGGTTGCGCGCGACGCCGCGGTAAGATGGCGGCCGTGAAGCGTACGCCCCCGGTGCCGTCGAGGCGGCGGTTGCTGGCCAGTGTGCTGCTGGCCGGCCTGCTCGCGGCGATCCCGCTGACGCGGCTCAGCGCCGCGGCGCACGACCCGGCTCGCCCGGGCGCGGCCGCGGGCACGCGGGTGCCCCTGATGCTCGAGACGGGCGCCCGTCTGGGCACGTCGGGCACGGCCACCACGGCGCGCCTGGCGGCCTTGCCGGGGCGCGCGCCGGGCGCGGTGAGCGTGCCGCTTCGCGGCGCGGGCAGCGTCTTGCCCGTGGCGGTCGTGGCGACCTCCGCGGACCGCCTGGTCGCGCTCGGCAGGCTGCAGCTCGAGGGCGGGTAGCGGGGCGCGCATCTCCCCTCCCGCCGACCCGCGAGCGCCGCGCGCCGCGGGCACCCCCACTGGCACCGACCCCGGCACGTCCGACTAGGAGACCGCCTTGAACCGTAGGACATTCACCGGCGCGATCGTCATCGCCGCTATCGTCGCCTCGATCCTGTATCTGTGGCAACCCTGGACCTCCACGCCGCCCCTGAAGCTGGGGCTCGACCTGCAAGGCGGCTTGCGCGTGGTCCTGCAGTCCAATACGCCCAACCCGTCCAGCCAGGACCTGGCGACCGCCCGCAACGTCATCGAGAACCGCATCAACCAGTTCGGTGTGTCCGAACCGCTCATCACCACGTCGGGCAAGAATCGCATCGTGGTCGAGCTGCCAGGGCTCACCGCCGCCGACCAGAAGCGTGCCCTGGCCCTCATCGGAGAGCAGGCGAAGCTGTACTTCCAGCTCGTCAAGACGAGCGTCCCCGCCAACACCCCGGTCAGCCAGATGACGCTCAACGACCTGGAGACACCCGCCTTCACGGGCGAGATCATCAGCACCGCCAGCTCCGGCTTCCAGCAGCTCGGCGGCGGCGCCAGCGGCGGCCCGGCGGTGTTCTTCAACATCAAGGGCAAGGACGCCGGCAAGTTCGGCGACTTCACCGCAAACAACATCGGCAGGCGCATGGCGATCGTGCTGGACGGCAAGATCATCACGGCCCCGACGTTGCAGTCGCGCATCAGCGACTCCGGCCAGATCACCGGCATCCAGTCGATCGACGAGGCCAGCAACATCGCGCTCGTGCTGCGCTCGGGCAGCCTGCCCATCAGCCTGCACGTGGAGGAGATCAACGCCATCGGGCCGACGCTCGGGCAGGACAGCATCAACGCCGGCAAGGTGGCCGCCTTCATCGGCGGCGTGGCGGTGATCGCGGCCGTGGTCGGCTACTACGGCGTGGTCTTCGGCGGCATCCTGACCTTCGGCCTGGGCCTTGCCATGCTGTTCATCTTCGGCACGCTGGCGGGCCTTCACGCTGCCCTGACCCTGCCTGGCCTGGCCGGCCTGGTGCTCACGATCGGGGCCGCGGTCGACGGCAACGTCATCAGTTTCGAGCGCATCCGCGAGGAGCTGCGCGCGGGCAAGTCGCTGCGATTATCGATGAAGACCGGCTTCGGCAACTCGCTGTCGGCCATCATCGACGCCAACGTCACCACCCTGCTGGCCGCCGGCGCGCTCTACCAGTACACCACCGGCCCGGTGCGCGGCTTCGCCATCACGCTGGCCATCGGCATCGTCGCCTCGGTGTTCGTGAACGTGGTCGTGGTGCCCTACATCCTCGACCTGGTGACCGCCGGCAGCAAGCGGACCTTCCTGTGGAAGGGCTTCTTCGTGGAGGGCGTGCGTTTCGTCAGCAAGGCGCCGGTCATCATGAGCATCTCCGGCCTGCTGGCCGTGGCCTCCATCGCTGTGGTCGCCACCGAGGGGCTGAAGCTCTCGACCGACTTCACCGGCGGGACCACCGTGCTCTTGAACACGCCGGCCGGCACCACGGTGAGCGACGTGCGCTCGGCCATCGATGCCCTGCACTATCAGGGCATCACCGGCCAGAACGCCACCGTCGTGAAGGTGATCGACAACACCGTGCAGGGCAACCCCATATCGGTGCGGGTCGGCCTGCAGCAGTCGAACCAGAGCAGCGCCGACCAGTTCGCCAACGACCTCGCCACCAAGCTGCACGGCCAGATCCTGCAGGCGAACTACGTCGGGCCGGCGGTCGGCGCCGACCTACGGCAGGCCGCGCTGATGGCGGTGCTCGTCGCGCTGGGGTTGATCCTGTTGTACGTGGCCTGGCGGTTCTGGCCGAACTGGATCGTGGCGGTGGCGGCGATCATCGCCACCATCCACGACGCCGGCATCGTGCTCGGGGCGCTCGACCTGTTCAACGTCACCTTCAGCATCCCGGTGCTCGCCGCGGTGCTGTTCGTGGTCGGCTACTCGCTGAACGACTCCATCGTCATCGCCGACCGCATCCGGGAGAACCTCCGCAAGGTGCGCGATCGCAGCTACGCGGAGGTGGTCGACCTGGCCGTGAACCAGACGCTCTCGCGCACCATCGGGACCTCGGGTACGACGCTGCTACCCGTGATCGCGCTGTTCCTGTTCGGCGGCAGCGTGCTGCGCGGCTTCAGCATCGCCCTGCTCGTCGGCATCGGCTTCGGGACGTACTCGAGCATCTTCATCCTGTCGCCGTTGGTGGTGTGGTTCAAGACCCAGCAGCAGAAGCGGGC
>CAYOXR010000596.1:0-5403 GCA_964407955.1 uncultured bacterium
GCGGGCCTCCCGCAACGCGGCATACCCCTTGGGCAGCAGCTGCGTGGGCGTGGACAGGAGCGCCACCAGCGTGACGAACGCCACCAGCTCCCCCGGCGTCATGCTGCCGCGATCGACGCTTCCGGCGAGGAGGACCACCAGCAGGCCGACCGCGCCGAACAGCAGGACCTGGGTGATCGGCACCTGCGCGCCGCTGATGAGGCTGCGCAGCCTCATGGCATGGGCGGTGCGCCGGTTCTCGGCCTCGAAGCGCGCCAGCATCATGGCGTCGGCATTGAACGCCCGCACGGTTTCGTGGTGCCGCAGGCCCTCTTGCATGTGGCGACCGAGCGCCTCCGTGCCGACCTGGGAGCGCTCCGCCACGCCCTCCAGGCCCCGGCCCACGTAGCGCAGCGCGAGCAGCGTGGGCAGCCCGAAGGCCAGCAGCAGGAGCGACGCCGGCGCGTTGGTTGCGAACAGGTAGGCGAGGATCGCGGCGATGGTGCCCGACTCGGCGACCAGCGATCCCACGCCGAAGCGGAAGTACGTTTCGACCTCGCGCAGGTCGTTGAGGATGCGGCTGGTCAGGCCGCCGCTGGAGCCGGGCAGGCGGCCCGGCGAGGTGCCGAGGAGGTGCCGGTAGAGCCCGTGCCGCCAGCTGGCGACGGTGTGGGCGGCCGCTCGCCCCAGCAGCGCGTCCTGAACCCACAACGCCAGCGCGCCCGCGACGGCCACGGCGCCTGCCGTGGCGATGATGACGGGCAACCTGGTGGTGTCCTGGCGGCTCAGCACCTGGTCGAAGACGGGCGTCACGAACACGGGGATGACGGCGACGCGCAGGCCGGCCCCCAGCAGCGCGGCGGCCAGCCCCAGGAACGCCGACGGCGTCGCCGGTGCCAGCAGCGGCGGCAGGGCTCGCCGGGGTGACGGCCGGCTCACGGCGCCCCCGCGACCGCCCTGTGGGGCACGCCGAGGTCCTCCAGGATGGCGTTCACGAGTGCGGCGGCGGCGCCGGGTCGGGGCATGAGCTCCAGCAGGCGCGAGCGCCGCCTGGACAGGTCCGCGTCGTTCGCGAGCAGCGCCAGGCTGCGCTCGGCGACGGAGGCCGGGTCGAGACGGCCGGTCATCTCGAGCATCAGGTCCTCGCCGCTGAAGCGGTTGGGCAGGGACACCGCCGTGGACAGCCCCTCGACCCACAGGCGCACCGCATAGCGCTTGAGGTAGCGGCCCACCACGGGCACCAGCCCGAGCCAGTGCCCGATGCCCTCCAGCGGGATGACCTCCGGGCGGTTGAGCGGCATCAACACGACCGCCGGCACGCCCGTCACGCCGAGCTCCATGGTGTTGGTGCCGGGGATGGTGAGCGCCAGGTCGGCGGCGCGCATGTGGGCGTAGCGCGTCTCCTCGGGGACCATCTCGATCGCGGCCCCCGAGGGGGTGCGCACGATGTTGCCCTCGCGCCGGCCGGCGGCGCCGCCCAGCACCACGCTTTCACGGCCGCCGATGCCGGCGCCCAACGTCTCGGCGGTGAGAAGGCGGCTCACCGGCCATACGAAGCGCGCGTTCGGCAGGGCCGGCGCCATGCGGTCGACGACCGCGATGAGCAGCGGGATGAGGTGGACGGCGAAGGCGTCGCGGCTGCCGGGGAAGAGCAACACGTGCGGCGTGCCCGCTGCGGGTGCGGGCGTGTCCAGGCGCACCGCGTCGGCCACGAGGTTGCCGACGATCCGCAGGCGACCGCCTGGGACGCCGGCGAGGCGCGCCCGGCGGGCGGTGCGCTCGTCCGGCACGAACAGCAGCCTGAGCCGGCGATCGAAGCCGGGCTCGAAGCTGTAGCGGTAGGCGGGCCGCCGGAGCCGTCTGGCGAGCGTCAGGGCCATGGCCACGTTGCCGCCCAGGCTCAGCACGAAGCCGTCGTCGCCGTCGGCCGCGGGGGCCAACCCCGGCGGCAGGCCGCCGCTGGCGGCGGCACGCAGGTACTGTGCCGGCGACGTGACCACGTCGGCCCCGAAGTCCCTCGCGATGGCGGTCTCGTGGCCGCTCGCGAACTGGCACGGGATCAGGCTGATCGCGACCCGCACGTCGGGCCGGCAGCGCTGGAGCTCGCGCAGGACGGGCCGCACCCAGGTGTAGAGCTCGCCCGGCCCGTTGGCCACCAGCACCGCCTGGGCCGCCATGCTCAGCCTCGGCCCGCGAAGCGGGCGACCCCGCGGGTGGACGCCGATGCGAACTCCACCAGGCGGCGAACGTCGGGGCTGGCCTCGGCGAGCGTCTCCAGGCGCGCTCGGTCGTGTCGCCTGAACGCCCGCAGGGCCTGCTCGATCGCCGCGTAGCGCGCCCCCACGATGTCGTGGCGGCGGAGGCCCACGCGGTTGGTCCCGTAGTGCTTGGCGGTGTTGCCGCGCGCCATGCTGAAGGGCAGGGTGTCCATGTTCGCGGCGCTGGCCGCCCCCAGCATGGCGTACTCGCCGACGCGGCAGTTCTGATGCACGAGCGTGGCCGCCCCCACCACGGCGTACTCGCCGATCCTCGTGTGGCCCCCGAGCTGGACGCCGTTCGTGAGCACGACACGCTCGCCGACCCGAGCGTTGTGGCCGACGTGCGCGTAGCTCATCACCAGCGAGCCCGTCCCGATACGGGTCTCGGCGCCCATGCCGGTGGCGCGATGCACGGTCACGAACTCGCGCAGCGTGACGCCGTCCTCCAGGATCGCCAGGCTGGGCTCGCCGGCGAAGTGGCTGTCACCGGGATGGCCGGCCACGATGGCGTAGGGCCCGATGCGGCAGCGGGCGCCGATGCGCGCGCCGGTGTGGATCAGGCTCCCCGCCAGGACCTCGGTGCCGCTGCCGATCTCGACGTCCGCCTCGACCACCACGTAAGGCCCCAGAACCACGCCCGGCGCCAGGTGCGCCTCCGGGTCGACCACCGCGGTCGGGTGCACGCCGGGGGCCGAGGCGCTTACCGTCTCAGCGTGCATAGATGAACGAGAGCGTCGCTTCGGCCGCGACCTCGTCGTCGACGAGCGCTCGGGCCGCTACCCTGCACAGGCCGCGGCGGAAGAGCAGGATCTCCCCGGTGAGGCGCAGCTGGTCGCCGGGCACGACCTTGCGCCGGAACTTGGCGCCGTCGATGGCCGCGAGGTAGCCCGGTCGTCCGTCGCCGGGGTTGCCCTCGCGAACGCTCAGGCCGACGGCTGCGGCCTGAGCCAGCGCCTCCAGGATGAGCACACCGGGCATGACCGGGTCACCCGGGAAGTGGCCCTGGAAGTAGGGCTCGCCGCTGCTCACGTTCTTGATGCACTCGAAGGCGTCCCCCTCCTGGGAGACGAAGGCGTCCACCATGAGGAACGGGTAGCGGTGCGGGAGGATAGCGCTGACGTCCACGGTCATGGGCGTAGTCTAGCGCACGTGTTTTTCGCCGTCACCGGCGCGCGGGTTGCGGCTAGGCGGGAACCGCGCCGGGCTCCGGCTCGAGTCGCGCCAGCAGGCGGGTGGCGAGCTCCAGCGAGCGTACGTCGTCGTCCAGCGTGCCGATGGGGACGGCATCGTCGTGAATGCGCGCCATGAAGTGCTCGAGCTCGGCCCGCAGCGGATTGTCCTCGTACACGACGTGGCGGTCGAGCTGGACGTGGCCGCTGTCGACGTCCGGCGTGGGTCGCCGGTAGATGGCGATCTCGGTATACGGCGCCTTCGCGAAATCGAGCCGCATGGTGCGATACGGCTCGGAAACCACCAGGTTGCGTTCGACGTCGGGGGCCACGCGGCTGGCGAGGAAGCGCGCCACGCAGCCGCCCTCGAACGCGATCTGAGCTGCCGCGACGTCTTCGAGGGGACCACCGTCGAGCGAGCGGCCGGCGACGGCCAGGTCGACCGGAGCGCCAGGGATGAGCCGCAGGACGATGTCCAGATCGTGGATCATGAGGT
Organism: uncultured bacterium; assembly: GCA_964407955.1. GTDB lineage: Bacteria > Deinococcota > Deinococci > Deinococcales > Trueperaceae > JASBRS01. The sequence goes on from CAYOXR010000596.1 coordinate 3,903, forward strand.
CGAGCACGACGCCGACATCCTGGATCCGTGCGTAGGGCACCATGCGGCGCGCCTCGATGAGGTAGGGCGCGCGCACCCGCTCGCCCAGGAGCTGGACGGCCCGGTAGAAGCGCGTGATGTGCCCCACCTGCAGCACCAGGCCGAGCCGCCTGGAGAGTGCCGTGAGCTCCCTCGCCTGGGCCACCCCGGTCGCCATGGGCTTCTCGACGAGCACGTGGACGCCGGCCTCGAGGAGCCGCTTGGTGACGGCGTAGTGCAGGCTGGTGGGCACCGCCACGCTGGCGGCGTCGATCGACTCCGCGGCGAGCAGCTCGTCGACGGAGCGGTAGGCACGGCAGTCGTAGGCATGCAGCGCCTCGGCGCGCCTGTCGTCCTTCGGATCCGCTACGGCGATGAGCTCGACGCCGCGCAGTGCGGCGTAGTTGTTGGCGTGGAAGCGCCCCATCACGCCCACCCCGATGACGGCGACCCGTAGCGGCTTCACGGCGTGGACCCGACCTCGGTGCAGGACTCGAGAAGTTCTCTCATAAAGGCGAGGTGCAGCTTGTGAGAACCCCGCCAGAAGCTGACGCGGGCGTCGAGCGGCCGGCCAAGCAGGAACAGATCGCCGATGGCGTCGAGCGCCTTGTGGCGCACCGGCTCGTCTGGCGCACGCAGAGGGACCAGCGGGCCCTTCTCGCTGAAGACGATAGCATTTTCCAGACTGGCGCCGGCCGCCAGGCCCTGCGCCGCCAGGGACTCCGCCTCCGAGAGCAGACCGAAGGTGCGCGCCTCGATGAGCTCGGGGAACCGCTCGGGCCCGCCGCACCAGCGCTGCACGCCGATGGCGGGATGGTCGAAGGCGATCGCGCAGCATAGCTCGCGAGCCCCCGGCACCAAGCGCGCGCTGGCCGCGTCACGCCGCACCGTCAGACCGGCGCTGGGTCGCAGTGGCGCGGGCACGGGCGGCGGGGCCGGCAGCTCGCCGGCGAGGGCGAACCACTCCCGGGCGGAGCCGTCGAGTATGGGCAGCTCGGGCGCCGTCGCCTCCGCCAGCACGCCGGCCCAGTAGCCGTGCACGGCGAGCGCGGCGAGCAGGTGCTCGACCACGCTGACGCGTTCGCCCGCCCCGCCCAGGGTGGTGGCGCGGTGCGTGTCGACGACGGCGTCGACGGTGGCCGGGATGTCCTGCCCGTTGCGTCTGAAGCGCACCGGTCCATCGACGCGGTGCAGCGTCACGCGGCAGCGCTTGCCGCCGTGCACGCCCACGCCCTCAACGCTCGTCATCACGTTCCCGCACGGCGCGCCACATGCGCTCCAGCTTGCCGTGGAGGTAGAGGCCGCGTACCCACCGGCGGTAGGGCTGGGCGGGAAACCCCGCCCACGTCTCGCCAGCCGGGATGTCCTTGGTGACGCCGCTGCGGCCGGCAACGCGGGCCCCGGCGTGGATGCTGACGTGGTCGGCCACCGCCACGTAGCCCCCGAGGACGACGCCGTCCTCGAGCGTCACGGAGCCGCCGAT
>CAYOXR010000597.1:0-3535 GCA_964407955.1 uncultured bacterium
GATGTCGATGGCGACGTCCAGCGGCTCCCAGGTCTTCTTGGCGGTGTCGCTGAGCACCTGAGACACGAACGTCTGCGTGCCGGCGGTGGCCGTGATCGTGTCGACCGAAGCCTTGGCGTTCGTGTAGGAGAAGAAGGCCTCGCCGTTGGCGTCCGTGGCGTCGGAGCCCTCTGCCGGCGTCGGCTCGCTCGGGCTGCCGTCGATGACGCTGGGCCCGCCGCTCACGGAGAAGTCCACCGAGATGCCCTGCACCGGATCGCCGAAGTCATCCGACACGGTGGCGGTGACGTTGTGCGTGTCTCCGACAGTATTGAACGCGCTGGCAGGCGTCAGGTCGAGGCTTGCCGCGCAACCATGGACGTTCACGGTCGGGGCCGGGAAGCTGACCGAGTGCCCTTCGTCGTCGGTGTAGACGATCGTCGCGTTGGTAGCCAACACGCCTCCGGGCTGCGTGGGGTCGTGCGTGATTGTGTAGGTCAGGCTCACGTCCTCCGTCTGGAGGTCGCCGATGCTCCAGGTGAGCATATTGCCGCTCACCAACACCGAACCCTTGCCGGCGCTCGCGCCCGACACGCTGAAGCCGGAGCTAACCGCATCCACGACGCTGGCGTTGCTGGCCGCCGGAACGGTGATGGCCGCACCCAACGCCGCGAAGATCGTGCTCAGGTCGGAGCTGTCGGGGGTGGTGTAGACGTGTGTCGAGGCGGGCGTGCTCGCGATGGCTTGCAGCAGCGCGAGGTTGTACGAGCCGAGGCCGATCGAGAAGATCTCGGCGCCGGCGTTCTTCAGGTTGGTGGCGGCCGTGGTCGCCGCACCGACAGGGTCGGGGCCGATGTTCGGCTGACCGTCGGTGAACAGGATCACGACGTCCTGGGACTGTCCCGCCGCGAGGTTGAGGCCGCCCGCGATGTCGGTGTTGCCGCTCGCGGCGAGCGCAGCGATCTGCGCCTTCACGGCATTGGCGTCGGCGGTTGGCGCGATGTCGAGAGACGCCGAGGTTGCGAACGACACGACGCCGATCATGCTGCCGTTGCCGATGGCACCGTCCAACGCGCCATCGGTCGCCTCGTCGATGATGTCGACGAAGCCGTCAGCCGCGGCCTTCAGGTCTGCCAGCGGCGCCCCGCTATTGATGCCCATGCTGCCGGAGCGGTCCAGGACCAGCATGATGGTCAGCGGGTTGCCGGCGATGCCGGCCTCGGCGGAGAGGCTCACCGTAACGGTGCTCGAGCCGCTACACATCATGTCGCTCGGCGCGACCGTCTTGTCGCCCGTGACGCTTCCAGAGACGTCCATCACCGAAAGGGTTGGCGGAGTCTGCGAGGCCGGAGTCTGGGGCTGAGTCGTGTTGCAGGCTGCGAACAGGATGGCTAGGGTCGCACCTGTCACAACGAGCGCCGTGCGAGCGAAGCGCTTCGTGTGTCCCATCTCTTCGTGCTCCTCGTGGTTGCGGAGCGGGTCTACGTGGAACTGCGGTGTATCCGCCCCGAAGGGGACGAGAACCGACCGCAGCAAGGACCGCGCGAACCGACCGCAGCAGGAAGCGCGCGACCCCGCCACCGCGTGGGGCGCGGCCACCCGCTCCAGGCGAGACCGACCCCGTTCCGTGATCCGACGGGTTGGTCCAGCCTGCACCCCCCCTCCGTTGGCGTTGGCTTCGAATTGTCTTCACCGTAGCGGGCGCGCATGCCCGTCTCAAGCGACGCAAGTCGGCATCCAGCCCCGACGGGGGACCTACGACTTTGGCCTCATGGGCCAGTCCGCTGCGCCGCAGGAGCGGCCGCTTGGGGAGCGGCCCTCAGTCTCTCCTGACGCGGAGTGCAAGCACGTAGCGGTTGTCGACGTTGAACTTCATGAGCAAGCGCGACACATGCGCCTTCACGGTCTTCTCGGTGATCCCGAGCTCATCGCCGATACGCTTGTTGCTCAGGCCACGTGCGACGAGCTTCAGCACGTCGTGCTCCCGACAGGTCAACGGCGTGGGTCTGTCCGGATCGAGCGCGCTGGCGAGGACCGAGCGCGGCGCCCACACCTCCCCGCGCATCACCGCGGCGACGGCCTCGACGAGAACCGATCGACCCGCGTCGGGTCCCAGCACGCCGCGGTATCCCGCGCGAAGCGCGGCGACGCAGTCCGACTCTTCGCCGCCGATGAGCGCAAGCGCCGTGCCAGGCGCAGGCGCGGGGGGCATACGTGACTGGGTCAGGTCGACGATGGTGACGTCGGCAGACCCCTCTTCCTTGGCGGGAGCGTACCCGCACTGTTCGACGAGGGCCAACATACCCTGAGCTACCATCCGGTGCCGAGCTGTGACAGCGATGGTTAGCATCACGCCCCTCCCCTGCTTCGAGGCGGCCCGGCGCGGCTCTCAGCAGCAGACGTCACGAACCAGCACTCGTGGATGCAAGGACGTGCAAGGAGTGACGTGCGGCAACGTTCGGGTTCGAGGACGCCATGACGCGCGACCCACCACATTATAGGCAAGTTGACGCTCGGGGCTTCGGGGCGAAAGCAAGCCATCTGGGCAAGATGCAGAACGAGAAGTTGCCACGGGGTCGGTCGTCTTGCGGCCGGATCGCACGAGGGTGGGTCGATCAGGCCGCGGCCGACGGCTCCTTGCATTCCGCCGGTGTCACGGGAAGGACGGTGGTCAGGTGACTCGCGATCTTCCACTCCCTGTCGGGCAGGCGTGGCGATCAGGTAACAACCGCCCTGGACAACCGCCCTGGACAGCCATGACCGCCGCCCACACAATGGGGTTGATGCGACCGTGGGGACACGTTCGGCGCGGCCAGGAGGTCATCCTGATGGCGGGCCATGCGTTTGGCTTCTGGCGCGCGGCGCAACGCAGGCTGACCCTGAACGCCGTCAACGGCACCACCGTTGGATGGATCGCCTTCCCGGTCTTGACACACGGCCATAGCTTGCGTGAAGAGCCCGTTCGGAAGGCCAGCCCAGGTCACTGCGTTCGATGAAGATGGTCGCCCCCACCCCGGCAACACCAACGAGGCAGCAAGCGCGGCCGCGCACCCAAGCCGCTCAGGCTGCCCGCCATTACTACCTGGACTATCTGCGCGCCGGGGTGGTGGCGCTGGTGTTCCTCCACCACACGGCCATCACCTACGGGGCGTCGGGGAGCTGGTACTTCTACGACGCCGCGGGGGTGTCGGGGCCGATCAAGGGCCTGCTGACCGTGTTCGCAGCCTTCAACCAATCGTGGTTCATGGCGCTCTTGTTCTTCATCTCGGGCTATCTGGCGCTGGCGTCGTACAACCGCAAGGGACCCTGGCGCTACGTCGCGGACCGCTTGCGGCGCTTCGGCATCCCCCTGCTGGTCTACGCCTTCGTGATCTCACCCGTGACCGTGTGGCTCGCGCAACTCACGAGCGCAGGCCACCCATCGCTGCTCACCGTCTACACCCAGCAGCGCCCCTTCGGCCTCGGCGTGCTCTGGTTCGTCGAGGCCCTGCTCATCATGGACCTGCTGCTGGTGGCCTGGGCCAGCTGGCTCCGCCGCGGCGACCTCACGGCCCGG
>CAYOXR010000598.1:0-3657 GCA_964407955.1 uncultured bacterium
GGTTCCGGGGTCGAGGTACTCGCCGAGCCGGTACACCTCCTCGAAGTCCTCCTCGGGCACGGCCTCTTCCATGACGTGCACCCCCTGGAGCCCCTGCAGGAACTCCTCCGGGATGTCCTCCACCATGCTCTCGACGGCGGCGCGGAAGGCCTCGAAGGTCATGCTTCAAGTCTACGACCCGCCGGCGCAGCGGCGTGCAGCAACAGCGCGTCAGGACGAGCCCTGTACCGTCTCTCCGGCGAGGGCGAGCGGCCTGCCCTGGGCGGCGCTGTCGTAGGCCGCCAGCACCAGCCGCACCGCCTCGCGCCCCTCCTCGCCGCTGCAGGCGACCGCCCCCCGGCCGCGGACGGCGTCGACGAAGGCCTTGATGTGCCGGCTGTGCGGGCCCGTCCCTGCGAACGCGTAGGTGGTCACGTCGGTGTCGCCCCAGCTGGTTCCGGGCGAGTCGCGGTAGCTGTGGCGGAGCACCTCCGGGCCGAAACGGTTGGTGAACTCCAGCGCGCCTGCGGTGCCGTACACCCAGAACCCCTGCTCCCAGCCGGTGGCCGTCCAGGCGGTTTCCACCGTGCCGAGTGCGCCGTCCGCGTAGCGGAGCGACACCACCGCGGTGTCCTCGACCTCGACGTCGTACTGCAGGCTGGCGGTGCGCGCGAAGACCTCGTCGACGCGACCCCCGAAGAAGCGCGCGAGATCCATGAGGTGGCAACCGTTGTCGAGCAGCGTGCCGCCTCCCGAGGACGCTCTCGTCGCGAACGAGGGCCGCACGCCGAGGCCCGCCCAGTCGTGGGCCTGGCGGAGGCGCACGTAGGTGACGCGCCCGATGGCGCCGGCATCCAGCAGCTCCTTGGCGCGTTTGGCGGGGCCGCCCGAGCGCAGCTGGTGGTTGACCTGCATTAGCACGCCGGCTTTCCGGCAGGCGTCGATCATCTCGTCGGCGAGCGTCAACGACAGCGCGATCGGCTTCTCGACCAGCACGTGCACGCCTGCCGCGGCAGCGGCCAGCGTGGCGGGGTGGTGCACCGCCGTGGGCGCCGCGATGCTGACCGCGTCGAACCCGCCGTCGGCGAACATGCGGGTGAAGTCGCGGTAGCGCCGGGTCACGGCCCACTCGCGCGCGCGCCGCTCCAGCGCCGCCTCGTCGACGTCGCACACGGCCACCACGGTGGCACCGGCCTCACGGTAGCCCTCGACGTGACGCCGCGAGATGGAGCCGGTGCCGATCACGGCGACGCGCACGGGCTCGGATTCGGCGCCCTGCGAAGGGGCGGACGGCGTCATCCGACGTGCTCCTTGTCCGGGTGCGGCACCGGCTCCGCCGACGCCACGCGGATCGGCTTGCTCACGTCGATGCGCACCCGCCGCGCGGCGTAGACGGCGGCATTGGCCAGGATGCGACGGACGTAGACGTTGCGGTAGGTCGGATAGGCCTCGTGCCCGGGTTGGAAGTACACCACGCAGCCGTGGCCGCGGCGCCACGTGCACAGGCTCCGGAACACCTCGCCCCCCTGGAACCACGACAGCATCAGCAGCTCGTCGGGCTCCGGGACGTCGAAGCGCTCGCCGTACATCTCCTCGGGCTCGAGCTCGAACTGCTCGGGGATGCCGTCGAGGATCGGGTGCGAGGGCTGCAGGTTCCACAGCCGTTCCTTCTCGTCGGCCTCGCGCCAGCGCAGCCAACCGCTGGTACCGAGCACGCGCTTGAAGACCTTCGAGACGTGAGCCGAGTGCAGCACCACCAGCCCCATGCCGGAGAGGACCGCCCGGTGGACCCGTTCCACGACCTCGTCCGCCACCTCGGCGTGGGCCTTGTGGCCCCACCAGAAGAGCACGTCCGTGGCGTCGACGACCGCCTGCCCGAGGCCGTGCTCGGGCTCGTGGAGCGTGGCCGTGCGCACGTCGGCGTCGAGCCGTTCCAGCAACGCCGAGCGCAGCTCGGCGTGGATGCCTTCAGGGTAGATCTTGCGTACCAGCTCGTTCTCGCGCTCTTGTATGAACTCGTTGTAGATGGTGATGTTGAGTCGGCTCATGCTGTGCCTCCAGGCGCCCGAGGCGCCGATCCGAACAAGCAGCATACGTCCGCACCGCGGCCGTGCGTCAAGCGCGATCGGCGACCGCCGTCACAGCGCCTCGCCCTCGCCGGGGATGCGTCGCGCCACGCGGCCGACCGTCAACCCCTGCACGAGGATGGAGAACACCACCACGGCATACGTCATCGATACGATCAGGTCGCGTACCGGTCCGGCCGGGAGCGACAGCGCGAGCGCCACGGAGATGCCGCCGCGCAGCCCGCCCCACACCAGCGTGCGGACCGTCCAGGCAGGGAAGTGGCGGCGTGAGCGCAGCGCCGTCACGGCGGCGCCTGCGCTGACCAGCCGCGCCAGCAGCACCAGCGGGATCGCGAGCAGCGCCGGCTGCCACGGATAGCCCCTGGCCAGCGCCACCACCTCCAGCCCGATGAGCACGAACAGCACGGCGTTGAGGATCTCGTCGATCAGCTCCCAGAAGGTGTCGAGGTGCTCGCGGGTGGTGGCGCTCATGGCGAGCATGCGCCCGCGATTGCCGATGAACAGGCCCGCCACGACCATCGCCAGCGGACCGGACATGTGCGCTGCGCCCGCGAGGGCGTAACCGCCGGCCACCAGCGCCAGCGTCAGCAGCACCTCCACGGTGTACTGATCCACGGCCCGCAGCAGCAGGAACGTGACCAGCCCCAGCACGAAGCCCAGCGCCAACCCGCCGAGGGCCTCCCTCACGAAGAGCGCCAGCGTGCCCTCGGTGGCGCCGTGCCCCGCCGACAGCGTGGCGAAGTTGAGCGCCGCCAGGAAGACCACGATGCCGACCCCGTCATTGAACAGGCTCTCGCCCACGACCAGCGTCTCGACGTCGTGCCGGACGCCCAGGCGGCGCAGGATGCCGAGCGCCGCGATGGGATCCGTCGGCGAGATCAGTGCTCCGAACACCAGTGCCCAGCTCAGCGGAAGGTGGTAGCCGAGCAGGCCCACCCCGACGTAGGTGAGGCCGCCCACCACGGCAGTCGACAGCACCACGCCGACGGTGGCCAGGACCAGGATGGGCCAGGCCTGGCGGCCGAGGTCCTCGAGGTTGACGTGCAGCGAGCCGGCGAACAGCAGGAAGCTGAGGAGGCCCTGCAGCAGCAGCGTGCCGAAGCTGAGCGAGGCCAGGAAGCCGTCCGCCCAGTGGCGGAGCGAGGCGCCCCCGAACAGCAGCAGGCCGAGAGAGGTGAGCAGCGCCACCAGCGTCACGCCGATGGGCGTGGGCAGCTTGATCCAGCGCTCGTTCAAGAAGCCGAAGAGCGCGGTCATGGTGAGCACGAGGGCGAGCGAGTCGTAGAAGCCCATCCACCGTGATTGTAAGGGTGCCGGGGACGGCCCCATCCAGCTCATGCCCGCGCGCGCTAGCGTGCGGCGTGCTGCAGATCCGGAGCGAAGCGCCTGACGACGCCGCCGCGATCCGGGCCGTGCACCTCGCCGCCTTCGACACGGCGGGAGAGGCCGACCTGGTGGAGGCCGTGCGCGCCACGACGTCAGCGCGCAGCCGCGACGCCGTGGTGGCGAGCGCGGACGGCCGCATCGTCGGTCACGCGCTCCTCAGCCACGTGGAGCTGCTCGAACGCGGGGTGGCGCGGCCGGCGATGTT
>CAYOXR010000599.1:0-1691 GCA_964407955.1 uncultured bacterium
CCTGCCCCAGGATCACGCCGTGGATCGCAGAGGCCAGGGCGGCGAACTTCTCCTGGAACGCCTCCGGCCCCGCCTGCGCCGTGCCGGTCTCCATCGATCGCCTCCCGTCTATCCCGCACAGCCTAGCAGCATCGCTCGCGCCGCGCCCGCCCGGAGCGTTACCACCCGCACCAGGCAGGGCCGGCGCGCTCCAGGCGTGCGCCGCTCCGCATCGGGACGCGCACACGCCGGAGTAGACTGGCGCCATGGCCCCGCACTTCGCAAGGGTGACGCTCAGGCCGTTGTCCGAGCTGGACAGCGCTGCCTGGCGGCGCATCCAGACCCACTTCCGCGATCCGGAGATCGCCTTCCTCAACGGCACGCCGCCCAACCGCATGCCGTTGTGGCTGCTGAAGCGGGTCCTGAGGGCCGACGCCAAGCGCACCGACCGCGCAACCTTCGGCATCTTCGACGAACACGATGCCTACATCGGCACCATCGAGCTCTACGACCTGCGTGGCGCCAGCGCCACACTGGGCATCATCATCGGCGAGCGCAGCCATTGGGGCAGAGGCTACGGGCCGGAGGCCATCCACGCCCTCTTGGAGCACGCCTTCAACCACCTCGGCCTCGACCACGTCAGGCTCAACACCTTCGGGGACAACCTGCGGGCGCAGGCCGCGTTCCGCAAGGTCGGCTTCCGTGAGGTGAGCCGCAACCGCGTCGCCGGCGGGCGTGTCGACGTGCGCATGGAGCTCTACCGCGGCGCCTACCTGGAATCGCGCGGCGAGGCACGGCTCGCCGAGCGCAGCCGCGCGGCCGGTCGGGGCGCGACCTGAGCGTCCCTCAGCCGGGCGACGTCCCGGCCCGTGGCGCCTCCGCGCCCGCACTGGCATCCTCCTCGGTGAGCTCGGCCTCGACGAAGTGGTCCTTGATGGCACGGGCGGCGCCCGGGCCGACCCCGGGGATCGAAGCGATCTCCGCCAGGCTGGCCCCGCGCAGCTGGTCGATGCTCGAGAAGTAGGCCAGCAGCGCGTCGCGCCGCTTCGGACCGATGCCCGGCACGTCGTCGAGGACGCTCCTGGTCATGGCCTTGCCGCGCCGCTCGCGGTTGTAGCCCACGGCCTTGCGGTGCGCCTCGTCACGAACGTTGATGAGCAGGCGCAGCGCGGGGTGGGACTCGGGGACCAGGATGTCGCGGCCGTCCTCGGTGAGCAGGGTCTCCTGCTTCTTGGCGAGACCGACCAGCGGCAGCGCCAGGCCGGCCTCGTCGAGCGCCCGCCGCGCAGCGGACATCTGGCCCTTGCCGCCGTCGATGAGCAGCAGATCGGGCGGCGCCAGCTTGTCCGCCAGGCTGCCGGTGAAGCGACGCAGCACCGCCTGGTGCATGCTGAAGAAGTCGTCCGGTTTGGCCAGGCCGTGAATGCGCAGGCGCCGGTACTCGCTCCTGCGGGCGCGCCCGCCTTCGAACACCACGATGCTGGCCACGGTGTGCGTGCCCATCAGGTTGGATATGTCGAATCCCTCGATGCGCCACGGCGGGCTCTCCAGCTCCAGCAGCTCCTGCAGCTCGCTCACCCCGGGCGCCTCGCCACGCCGCTCCAGGAGCGCGATCTCACCTTCCACCCCGGTACGAGCGTTGCGCTCCGCCATCCTCACGAGCTCCACCTTGTCGCCGCGCCGGGGCACGCGCAGCTCCACGCCGCGGCCGG
>CAYOXR010000600.1:0-1587 GCA_964407955.1 uncultured bacterium
GATCGTGGCGTCGGTCCACTCCACCTTCCACGAGCTGTGGATCACCGCCATCGTAGTCGCGATCATCGTGCTGCTCTTCCTGGGCCGGCTGAACACCGCCTTCACCGTCATCCTGGCCATCCCCATCGCGCTGTCGGCGGCGCCCGTGCTCTACGGGCTGCTGGGCTTCACCTTCAACGAGGTGTCACTGCTGGCGTTGATCGTGGCGATCGGGATCGTCGTCGACGACTCCATCGTGGTCGCCGAGAACGTCGAGCGCTACCGAGCCATGGGGATGGACCGCCGTACCGCCGTGCTCCGAGGTGCCAGCCAGGTCTTCGGAGCGGTGACGGCCGCCTCGCTGTCGCTCCTGGCCGTGCTCATCCCGGTGAGCTTCATGGGCGGCTTCGCCGGCAACTACCTGCGGCAGTTCGGGCTCGGCCTGGCGGCCGCCGTGTTCCTCTCCTGGCTCGAGGCGCTGCTGTTCCTGACGGTGCGCATGGCCTACATCGGCGACGCTCCGGCCCAGACGTGGCGCGATGCCGGCCGTCATCTGCTGGGTTTCGGCGCCGCAGCCCGCTGGGGCTGGCGCAACTGGCGCCGGCCGTGGGGGCTCATCGTCGGCCTGGGCGTCGCCTACGGGATGTGGCGGCTGCTGCCGCATATCGACATGGTGGCGCTGGTGGCCTACCCGCTGGCCGTCATCGTGCTGGTCTACGTCGTGCGGGCGGGCTTCGCCGTGCTGGAGGCCCTCACGGGCACGCTGCACGGCTGGACCGAGGCGGGCCTCACCTGGGTGCGCGACGGCTACGCGTCGCTGCTCGACCGCATGCTGCCGGGAAGCGCGTGGGTGCTGGTGGGCGCGGTGGCGTTCCTGGCCCTGACGTTCTTCGTGATCGGTCCGCGCGTCACTCTCAACTTCGTGCCGCAGACCGACTCCGGGCTGATGCAGGTCGGTGCCCGCCTGCCCTCGGGGACGACGCTGGCGGAGGCCAATCAGGTCGCCGGCAAGGTGGAGGACTTCCTGATGGCGCAAAGCGTCGTCAGGACGGTGCAGACCAGCGTCAGCAGCAACGACATCAACGTGCAGGCGCAGCTCATCCCGGTGACGCAACGGCCGAGCATCTTCCAGCTCGGTGCCGAGTACCAGGGCGAGCTGCAGAGGGCGGTCGCCTCCATCCCGGGCGCCCGCGTCTTCGTCCGTACCGGCGGGGGCTTCCGTGGCCAGGGGTCCGGCGTGTCGTTCAGCTTGCTGTCGACCGACTACGCCCTGCTCAACCAGCGCCTACAGCAGATCCCGAGCGCCCTCGCCAGCGATGCCAGCGTGCTCAGCGTGGACACGGGCGGCCAGCAGGCTTCGCCCGAGTTCGACTTCGTGCCCAACCCCAACCTGCTGGCGGGCACCGGCATCACCGCATCGACCGTCGCGCAGGCGCTTCGGACGTACACCGGCGGCAGCACGGCGGGAACCGTGCAGTCGGGCGGCGAGAGCGATGACATCATCGTCCAGCTCGACCACGGGTACCTGCAGGACGCACAGTCGCTGCTGTCGCTGCCGGTCCACTCGCCCACGCTCCACACGAACCTCAGCGTCAGCCAGCTTGGCGC
>CAYOXR010000601.1:0-2279 GCA_964407955.1 uncultured bacterium
CCATGGCGCCCGCCGGGTAGAGCTCCATGTACTCGCGACCGTGCGCGCGGTAGCCGGACTGGCCGTCGGGCGTGTAGCCGACGGCGTCCTCGGCGGTGAGCTCGGGCGGCAGCTCCCTGAGCAGGCTCGAGCGAGTCATGCCAAGAGGCGTCAGGACGCGGCGGTCGACATAGACGTCGTACGGCATGCCGCTCACCCGCTGCACGATGTAACCGGCCAGGGCGCTGCCGTAGTTGGAGTACGCCGTCTCCTCACCGGGAGGACGCAGGCGGACCGGCAGATTGCGCACCAGCGCGTCCCGCAGACTCCCCATGCGGCCGAGGTCATCGAAGAACAGGCCGATCAGCGGGCGATCCTCGAACCCGGGCGTGTGCGTGAGCAGGTGCCGCAGCGTGATCGACCGATCGAAGGTGGCCGGGATCTCGAAGTCCAGGTACTCGTTGACATCGGCGTCGAGGTCGAGCTCGCCGCGCTCGACGAGCTGCATCACCGAGGTCCACACGAACAGCTTGGCCACCGACCCGGTCGCGAAGGGCGTGTCGGGCGTGGCACGACGTTCCGGGTCGAGCTGCGCCGCGCCAAACCCACGCAGCAGGCGCACCTCGCCGCCGGCCACCACCGCGACGACGGCCCCGGGCACCCGGTGCTCGCGCATCAACGGTGGAACGGCGCCGTCGAAGAACGCCGCCAGCGCATGAGCATCGAGTGCATCGCCGACGGGCTGCGCGCCCGCCGCGGCGGACAGCAGCAGCATCGGGAGGTGCAGTCGTCGGAGCAGACGGGACAACCATCGTGTTCTCGCCATGCCGATGTCCTCTCGATCGGCGACTCGGCGAGCGAGTCGCTCCGGCACGCCGCGCGTCCCTGGCGCGCCCGCAGTACAGCCCGGTGCCGGCAAGCCTAGCGCTCTCGGCCCGGAGCGGGGTCGGGCGTTCTCGGGCCGCTCCCGTGGGCGAAACCCCGACAGGCAGGGAGAGATCGCTGGTGGCGCACCGTCTCGCGCATGGGGGTGGTGATAGACGGCGAGCGCACCGGTCACCGAATCGGCTCCCTCACACGAGTCCCTGCGCCTCCGGGGATCGATCACGACCAACCGGCGGCGCCATGGCGGCACGGGGGCCCCGACTGCGTAACAATGGGGGCGCGGCCCAACCGGCCACGAGGGGTCATGAATCTCACGCGCTACGCCATCTTGCTGGGCGGTCTCGCCGCCCTGGGTCCGTTTTCGATCGACACCTACTTCCCGTCGTTCGCAACGATGGCAGGGCACTTCGGTGTAAGCGAGGCCGACGTGCAGCTCACGTTGAGCGTGTACCTGACGGCGTTGGCGGTCATGACCCTGGGACACGGCCCGCTCTCCGACGCCTTCGGCCGCCGCCGGGTGATCCTGGCCGCGCTGGCGCTCTACACCCTGACGGCGGTCGCTTGCGCGCTGGCACCGAGCTTCAGCTTCCTGCTCGTGGCCCGCGCGCTGCAGGGGCTGGCGGGTGGGGCCGGCGTCATCGTGGGGCGGGCGATCGTACGTGACGTCTTCGAAGGACCGCGGGCTCAGAAGCTGATGGCGCAGATGGTGATGGTCTCCGGATTGGCGCCGGCGGCCGCTCCCATCGTGGGCGGCTACCTGCACGCCGCTTTCGGCTGGCGCGCGTCCTTCGTCTTCCTGGCGCTGCTCGGCGCCACCCTGGCCGCCGGCAGCCTGCTGCTCCTGCCGGAGACGCTCGCCGCCGGCCAGCGACAGGCCATCAGGCCGGCACCGCTGGCCCGCGCCTACGGCCGTGTCGCGCTCGACCCCGGCTTCCTGGCCCTGGCGCTGTCGCTGGCGCTCGGCATCGGAGGCTTCCTGGTATACGTCGCCTCGGCGGCGGACTTCGTGCCCAACGTGCTCGGGCTCGGCGGGACGCAGTACGGCTGGCTGTTCGTGCCAATCGTGATCGGCCTCATCAGCGGCTCGGCGGTCGCAAGCCGCGCCTCCGAGCGGATGCGGCCCAGCACGATGGTGGCGGTTGGTCTGACCATCATGGCGGCCGGCGCGGCCGTCAACATGGTGCTCACGACGTCCTCGGTGCCTGCCGTCCCCTGGTTCGTGGTGCCGCTCCCCCTGTACACCTTCGGCTTCGCCTTGCAGGCGCCGGCGGTGACCATCTTCGCCCTCGACCTCTACCCCGAGCGGCGCGGCCTCGCCGCCTCGGTGCTGAGTTTCGTGCAGACGCTGGTCTTCGCGCTCATCGCGACCTTCCTGGTACCGCGCTTGTTCGCCTCCGGCCCGGGGCACGCAGGCG
>CAYOXR010000602.1:0-3528 GCA_964407955.1 uncultured bacterium
CCGTGGCCGTAGGCGTCGGCCTTGACGGCCGCGAGGACGGCGGTGCCGGAAGCGAGACGGCTCGCCAGTCGCGCCAGGTTGTGCTCCAGCGCGTGCAGGTCGATGGTGGCGACGGGACCGTCTGACATGGCAGCCTCAGCATACCGGCCGACAGCTGCGGGGCCGCGAGCGGGCGCGGCTCAGCGGGTCCAGCTGGTGCGCCGCTCGAGCCACTTGACGAAGCTGGAGGCGGCGAGGGTCAGGCTGATGTACAGCATCGCCACGGTGTTGTAGGGCGGGAACACCTGGAAGGTGGCGGCCTGGAACTCGCGCGCACGCTGGGTGATGTCTCGGACCGACAGCACCGACAGCAGGGAGGTGTCCTTGAGCATGGCGATGAACTCGTTGCCCAGCGGTGGCACCACGATGCGCAGCGCCTGCGGCAGCACCACGTAGCGCGCCGTCTGCCAACCGTTCAGGCCCAGGCTGCGTGCGGCCTCGGTCTGGCCGTGCGGGATGGCCTCGATGCCGGCTCGGAAGATCTCCGCCAGATAGGCTGCATAGCCCAGCGCGATGCCCACCACCCCCCGCGTCATACGCGACATGTTGATGATGCCGCCGGTGGCGTCACGGATCGCCCCCTGCAGGGGGAAGCCTACGTAGAGGATGACGACCAGCATGGGGATGCCGCGCAGCGCATCGATGTAGAGCTCGGCGAAGATGTTCAGCGGGTGGCGGCCGCTCTGGGCCGCGCCGAAGGTCAGGAGCCAGATGGCGACCCCGAACACCAGCAGCAGCGTGGCGGGCTGCATCAGCTTGGGCGCCAGGAAGTGGGCGGTCCACAGCACGTTGGCGCCGGCGGGGGCGTCGGCCACCGGGATGAAGGCCGCCTGGACGGTGCCGTCCTGGAGAAGCTTGACGGCCGCCGGCGGGTCGATGGCGGCACGCACCGGCATGGTGCCCTCGCCGCCTGGGAAGTGGCCGTTCTTCACGGTGTCCGCCGGGCCGCTGGGGGTGCCCTCGATGATCGCCACCTTGCCGCCGGTGTGGCCGACCAGGACGTACTCGACCTTGGGACGGGTGTACAGCCCCACGGCGGCCGCCAGGAGCACGGCGCCGGCGATCGCGAAGCGCAGGACGGTGCGCTCGCCGATATTGAGGCTCGCCAGCGCGGCCAGGATCATCCCCAGCACGCAGGCTGCCAGGTAGGCGAGCACGGTGGCCACCACCGTGACGTAGAGGCCCGGCACCAGGAACTTCAGCGCCCGCTGGTAGCTCGCGGTGGTGGCGAAGAAGTAGACCACCACCGGCACCAGCAGGAACAGGATCAGGTAGCTCGGCCGGACCCGCTTGAGGGGGTTGCGCCGTGGTGTGGGGGAGGGGGGTCGGCTCATGCCCGCGTGTCGCGGTTACGCCCTCTCCAAGGAAAGGACGCCGGCGCGGCCGGCAGCCGAAGGCGAGCCGTGCCGCGCCGCGGCGCTCACCGCGCTACTTGAACCATTTCGCCTGCAGTTGGGCGAGCCCGCCGTTCTGGGAGAGCTTGTCCAGGCCGTCGTTGAGCGCCGGCAGGAGGCCTTCAGGATCGCCCTTGGCAACGGCGAAGCCGATCTGGTCGCCCGACTTGACGCCGCGGATGTTCACCACCAGCTGCCCCGCGTACTGCTGGGCGAAGGCGTCGGCCGCCACGTCGTCGAGCATGACGCCGTCGACGTCCTGCGTCTTGACGAGCGCCTGGACGGCCTGGCCGAAGTCGTTGTAGATCTGCACGCGGGCGCGTCCCACCAGCTTCTCGGCCAGGGCGGCGTTGGTCGTGCCGATCTGGGCGCCGATGATCAGCTTGCTACCGGCCTTGGTGAAGTCGTCCAGGGTCAGGCCGCCGTCCTGCGTGCGCACCGCGATGGCCTGGTCGACGCTCTTGTAGGGCTTGGAGAAATCGACCTGCTTGGCGCGTTCGGCGGTGATGGTCATGCCGGAGGCGATCATGTCGAACTCGCCGTTGTTCACTGCCGGGATGATGCCGTCCCAGTTGGTCGTCTGGAACTTGGCCACGCAGTCCTCCAGCTTGCAGATGGCGTTCATGAGGTCGATGTCGAAGCCGACGATCTGGTTCTGGTCGTTGACCGTCTCGAACGGCGGGTAGGTGGTGTCCGAACCGATGGTGATGGTCCGTCCACCGAGATCGGCGGCGAAGGCGGCGCCCAGCGCGCTCAGCAGCGCCAGGCTGGTCAGTAGGGCTGTAAGTCGTTTCATCGTCATCTCCCTGTAGGCGTGGACTCGTGCAAGAGAATACCCGGTAGCGCATGTGCTCGCAAGCAGATGCGGCGGTGATTCGAGGCGACCGGCGCAGGCGCCGCGGCGGCGGGCGTTCGTTGCCGGCGACGGTAGACTGACGGCGTGGCGCGCCTGTCAGAGATGGCCGACCGGCTGCGGCGGCCGCTGCTCCGAGAGCTGCGTGGCGGTTGCCTGGACGATGTCGTGCTGGGCGGGGTCGAGCGCCTCGGCGAGGGGCTCGCGCGGCCGTTCGCCGCTCTCGAGGACCTGCTCCGCGATTACGGCACGCTGTCGCCCGACGCGCGCCGTTCGCGTCTCGAGCGGGCGCTGGCGTTGCTCGACGAGGTGGGAGGCGAGCGGCGCCCGGCCGCCGAAGCGCGCGCGTCCGCCGGGCCGGCCCCCGCCCCGCGGCCGGCGACACCGGAGCTGTCGGTCAAGGACCTCGACGCGCTGCTGAGCGAGCGGCTGGTGGACGTCGGCGCGCGCGCACCGGCCAAGCTCGCCGAAGTCGGGGTGCGCAGTTACCGCGATCTGCTGTGGGCCCTGCCGCGACGCTACGAGGATCGCCGCGTGCTGCCGCGCTTCGCCGCCCTCGAGCCCGAGCAGGCGGCCACCGTGACCGCGACGGTGCTGAGCCGCAAGGGCATGCGCAGTCGTCGCGGCATGCACGTGCTGCGGGCCCTCCTCGAGGACGGTGCGGGCGCGCGCGCCAGCGGCGTGTGGTTCAACCAGCCGTGGGTCGAGGGCCAGCTGTTCCCGGGACAGCGACTGGTGTTGGCGGGCCGGGTGAAGCGGCGAGGCCGGACGCTCGAGATCCACGTCTCGGGCTTCGAGGTCGACGACGACAGCGAGTCACTGTCCTTCGGGCGCATCGTCGGCATCTACCGCGGCACGCAGCGCCTCAGCCAGGCGTACCAGCGGCGCGCGGCGCACCGGCTGCTGGCGGCCCTGGGTCCGCTGCCCGACCATCTGCCGCGCTCGCTCTCCGAGCGGGAGGGGCTGGTGCCGCTCGACCGCGCGCTGCGCGACGCCCACTTCCCTCCCAGTGAAGAGGCCTTGCAGGCGGCCATCCGCCGGCTCAAGTTCGACGACTTCCTGTTCCTCGAGCTGGCGGTGCTGAGCAGCCGCGACCCCAGTCTTACGGGACGGGCCTTCGCGGTGGCGCCGGACGACGTGGCGGCGTTCCGGGCCAGCCTGCCGTTCAGCTTGACGCAGGCCCAGGAGCGCGCCCTCGCGGAGATCCTGGAAGACATGGCGCGCCCGCGGCAGATGGCGAGG